>JBIOHI010000013.1:0-18209 GCA_044448845.1 Bacteroidia bacterium | reverse complement strand
TTCCTCCTGCTCCAAGCTCCGCAGATAAAATATCCCCGATCAAAAACTTTTTGTTTCGGTTAAAATACGCGGCAAAAGAACTTTGTATCCTGCCTGATATTCCCATTGCATAGTTAAGATTTGAAATTCCGGGTATAGAATTATTTAAATAGGTTGCATGATGCCAATCCATTCCGAAATTCATATCATAAAACGTCATATGAATTTTTTTGCCTGAACTATCCGCAGGTATTGGATCCGCACCCAATAAAATATCCGGCAACAAAAATAACATTACGGATGCAAAGAAAATTCTCCAACGCATGATGCAAAGAAAGAAAAACAAAGCGGATTAAAAATAATTGAAATAGGCAGGTCGGATTTAATGGATTTGATCAATCACTGATTTTCGAACTCAGCGGATTTCGTAAATTCTGAACTCCTGTTAAAGTCATCGCCACCGCCCCGATCATGATCTGTGATTCCACTTTCAGCACCACGTGGTTGTCGTCATCCGAAACCCAGATGGTAAGCGCATCTTCGCTTTTAAAAAAAGAACCTTTCGCAACAGTTGGGCGCACTTTAACACAATTGAATTTCCCCATATCTGTTGTAATAATATCTCGTCCTAAAAATTTCATGTGGTAATTGTAAATTTTCCCATCGAGGTAAAAAATGGTGGGATACAGGTCTCCGATCTTCGCATTTGTAACATCCCATAAACGCGCCCAATAATAAACGCTCACGAGATCCTGAACGTAAGGATCACAATCGATAAAACCTTTTTTTGAATTTATTTTCCCTTCCTCCTGGTTGAACAAAGCAAAATCCGAATCCGTGTATTTTCCCTCTTCAATTTTTTTTGTGAACTTTAAAGGAGCCATTGCTTCTTCATCCAGGAACGTTTCATAATCATCGCGCACTTTATTTAGGAGCATATCCACCACCGAAGAAGACCTTGCGCTCACCTTTATATTCATGGTTCTCCGCCCTTCAATGATTACCGGTTCTTTCCCGATCTCAAGCGTTGCATACCCTGCATTGATCGGTCCGTAATGCAACCGGTATTCGAGTTTTTCGCCATAGGTGAAATATTTATTTTCCACTTTACGCAACAAACCCGACCACGGGATTTGCCGTTCCGATTCTTTTGATTTAAAAGAAGTGAATAAAAAGAAGCAAATGAACATGACCGAAATTATTTTATTCATATTGATTTTTTAAGCAAAAGCTGTCAAACCCTGTTCCAAAAAAAGTTCAAAGATCAAATTTGATTCCCTGCGCCAACGGTAACTCGCTACCGTAATTGATGGTGTTGGTTTGCCTGCGCATGTAAATTTTCCAGGCATCCGAACCGCTTTCTCTTCCGCCACCGGTTTCTTTCTCCCCGCCAAAAGCTCCGCCAATCTCGGCTCCGCTAGTTCCGATATTGACATTCGCAATCCCGCAATCGGATCCGTTTGGCGAAAGAAATTTTTCCATTTCGTGAATGTTCGTGGTAAAAATGGAAGACGATAATCCCTGTGGAACGCTGTTTTGCATTTCAATCGCTTCTTCAATTTTTTGGTATTTCATCACGTAAAGGATAGGAGCAAAAGTTTCCTGCTGTACGATCCTGAAATCATTTTTTGCTTCAATGATGCATGGACTAACATAACATCCGCTTTCATAATTTTTTCCTCCTATCACGCCACCTTCAACTACCATTTTCGCTCCTTCTGATTTTGCTTTTTCTATTGCATTCAAATATTCTTCCACTGCTTTTCTATCGATCAAAGGTCCAACATGATTTGAGGGATCAAGCGGATTCCCGATCTTCAACTGGCTGTATGCTTTTTTCAAAACATCCAGGGTTTTATCGTAAACACTTTCATGGATGATCAATCTTCTTGTCGAGGTACACCGTTGTCCGGCGGTGCCTACCGCGCCAAAAACCGCTCCTGTTAAAACCATTTTGAGATCGGCATATTCCGAAACGATGATGGCGTTGTTGCCGCCAAGTTCAAGAATGGATCTTCCGAAACGCTGAGCCACTGTGGAAGAAACATGCCTTCCGGTTTTTGTTGAACCGGTAAAAGAGATCAATGGAATTCGATGATCCTTAATTAAAATATCGCCAACCGGGTTCCCGGTGATCAAAGAGCACACACCTTCGGGAATATTATTTTTCTTAAAAACTTCCGCGATGATCTTCTGACACGCGATTGCGCACAACGGAACTTTTGAAGAGGGTTTCCAGATTGTAACATTCCCGCAAACCCATGCCAGAGCAGCATTCCAGCTCCACACCGCAACGGGAAAATTAAATGCCGAAATAATTCCCACGATCCCGAGCGGATGATATTGTTCGTACATCCGGTGACTTGGTCTCTCGCTGTGCATGGTTAATCCGTAAAGTTGCCTTGACAATCCTACCGCGAAATCGCAGATGTCGATCATCTCCTGAACCTCACCCAAGCCTTCCTGCAGGCTTTTTCCCATTTCGTAGGAGACGAGTTTTCCAAGTGGTTCTTTATATTCACGGAGTTTATCCCCAACCTGCCTGACTATTTCACCGCGCTTTGGTGCAGGCGTGTTTCGCCAAGTTATAAACGCCTTTCCTGCCTCAGTGACTATTTTTTCATACTCATCCTTCGTAGTGGTTTTTACTCCTGCAATTAGTTTCCCTTCCACAGGGGAAAAGCTTTCGAGCGTGTTGGCATCATCCGATGAAAAATGCTGAGTCCCCGTGGATGTACCATAATTGATCTTATCAATTCCAAGTCGTTTCAAAAAATCTTCTTCCATACCATACCTGTTTTTTCCGTTGCGAATTTAGAGAAGTATTGAGGTTTTGAATAATTGTTTTTGAGAAAAAATGAATCATTCGTTGGTAATAATTTTATTTTCAAATTTTCCTGGTTTGTATATTGACACCGTCAAATTTAGAAACACTTGAAAAAAAAATACTTTAGGTGCCTCGCACCGGTTTTGTTTTATCTTTTTTCTGTTTTGCCTGTCCTCGCGCAGGAAGTGAATACCGACACTCTCCAGGCAGGAATTTTCAACTTCATTAACGAACAGCGGATCGCTAACGGCCAGGAAATAATGATCTATGGCGATCCGGTGGACAAGGCTGCCCAGGACCAGGCCAACTATTGCTCGGAAGTGAAACAGGAAACTCCGCTTCAAAAAGAATTGAAAAAAAGTAATGCTTCCCTTCGCGTGACTTTTTTTGGGGGAATAAAAGACGGGGTTCCCCAGGAAATTATTTTTTCGGAATCAGCAGGGGCTAAAGGAAAATCATTATCTGATGCTGTGATCCTCGATAAGATACTGAGAAAATTGAATAAGCCCAATTTCCGGAAAATGTTTTTGCGTGCCGATATGTATTACCTGGGGGTTGGCGCTTCACTCGATCCTTTAACAAACAAAGTTTATTTCTGCGTGGTGATGGGAGATATCAATATCATCAACAATGCGGGAGCACACAGCAAAGATCTGGATAAAAACTACAAGATCCCATCGTATGCATTTCACTGGTGGTGGCGAAAAGTGAAATGTAAGATCAGTTGCATTTTCGGCAAATGCGACCAGGGAACGGTATGCGGGCAGTATGATGACTTGAAAGAATTGTATGGCAAAGTGGATATTGATAAGGGATTTTACATCAATGAAAATAAACTTTTTTTAAAAGAAAGTTTCAAGAAATATTTCATTCTCACGGAGAATAATATCCGCACCCCGATCGAAGACAACAACGACAGGCTGATCGTAAGTATCATTGAACTTTCCCAATTCCCCTGCAACACGAGCTATAATATTTCGGTGGGAAGTACCTCACAAACCTCTCTGGAAATAGGCTTGCGGCCGATCACGCTCTCGCAGTTATCTGCCCCTGGCGACCTGATGATCGATAAATTACCGCTCGGCTTTTCCAACAATTTTGAGATCGGCCTGAAGGTGGTAAAATATTGTGATGAAAAGATCAAATGCGATATCTGGAGTTATTACGACAAGATGAACCGGTTGAAAACATACTTTAAACCCGTAGCGTATGAAAATCTGCCGGTGATGCTCGATACTTTGCCGTCACGCGTGAAAGAAACTTTCATGGAATTCAAACAACTCAGCTTCCGCATTCCTTTCGAAAAAAATAAATTCGATTATAAGCCGGAGGATATTGCCCCGCTGATCGACAGTCTGAACGAGCCAAGATTTATCATACAAAACGTGGAGATCACGGGTTATTCTTCGATGGAAGGTGATTCGGCAAAAAATGTGGATCTGCAGAACAAACGGGCGGCAAGTATTGTAAAAGTTTTGGAGCAGCAGCAATCCGGTTCGAAAATAAAATACGAAGTTAAAACGGGAAATTCGTGGGAGATCTTCCGCAAACAGATCCTGCTTACCAATTACTATTACCTGGCCGACAGTTCACCCGCGCAAGTGAATGCACACCTGAATCACGACACGGTATTACTGCGAAAAATTGAACACTTGCTGAGCGAAGAACGGTTTGCCACAATTAAAATGAAAGTGGCCTTCGATCTGAAAAAACTAAGTGAAGATGATTACTGGATGTACCGTTTTCAGCATGCAATAGAAAAACGGGATTTGAAACACGCACTCAGCAACCAGGCTTCCATGATCAATTTATTGAATGAAGGAAAGATGAATGTGGATCGTTTTCAGCAGATGAAAATTCCGCAGGATGCGAAATATATTTCGTTGCTCAACAATAAAGCGCTTTACCTGAAAACACCGAAAGAAAAGATCGACCGGTTTGAAGAATTACGCAGGCTTTCTCCCGATAACCCGGTGGTAAAGTACAATTACCTTGTTTTGAAATTAAATGCTTCAGCGGATCTGCCCGAAGACCAGCGAAGAGAAGATATGCAGATACTGGCCTCGCTGTACAGTTCGATCAATACATCGGTGATCCCAATAAAAGTTCAGAACAGTATCAACGCGCGATTTTTTACGATCACGCATGAGGCGCTCAAAACCCGGAAACCGGAATCGTACAACAATGTGAAAGAACTATCGAAAAACAGCCCGGTGCTCGAATCCATTACGCTGGCGGATTATTATACGGATCTTAAACATTTTGATATTGCGGCACAGATTCTTCTTGATCATGTGTACGAGGTGGATGTGAATGACAAGGACCTGGTGAAACAATATTGTTTGCGGATCCTTTACAACGGCAAGGCATCCGGGGCTGTTGTTTTTGAAAAAGAATATTTTCCGATCCTGAAACTATTGCAAAAGACCAACCCCGATACCTTTTGTGAAATTTTCAAACAGTCGAAAGTGTCCTTCAAGTTTTTTGAAAATCTTCATTTAAAAAAGATCTACTGCGACAACTGTCAGCCAAAATAAAAGGAATCGAAAAAAGAGGGCTTGATGAAAAAGATTAAAATTTCTTGCTAAATTTATTTTACGAAAGAATCTTATTTGCCCTTGAACTGGGGTTTGCGTTTATTTAAAAATGCCTGTGTGCCTTCCCTGAAATCTTCGGAACCAAAGAAATTTCCGAATTCATTTATTTCCACATCTGCACCGTCCACTTTCTTCTCGTAATAAGCATTCACGCAACGGATCACCGAAGAAATGGCAAGTGGTGATTTCATTTTTATCTTGCTTAGTATCTCTTCACATTTCGGGATCAGTTGTTCGATGGGAACGATGTGATTGATCAATCCGAGTCGATGCGCTTCGACTGCTCCAATGCTTTCTCCAGTCATCAGCATTTCGAGCGCACGTCCTTTTCCGATCAATTGGGCAAGTCTTTGCGTTCCCGCATAACCGGGTGTGATTCCAAGGTTCACTTCGGGCTGCCCGAATTTGGCATTCTCCGATGCTACGCGAATATGGCACGCCATGGCCAATTCATTTCCTCCTCCAAGCGCATATCCGTTCACAGCAGCAATTACCGGTTTCGGACAATGGTCAATGGCTTTCAAAACTCCATGCCCTTCTGCACTTAAACGGGTTCCTTCTTCCACATTGAATTGCGAAAATTCTTCAATATCCGCGCCTGCCGCAAAAGCTTTAGTTCCGGCACCGGTCAATATCACTCCGCGTACTTCAGGCTCATTATAGATCCCCAGTACCGCATTTTTAATATCAGTCAGCGTTTGAATATTAAGTGCATTTAGTTTTGACTCGCGGTTGATGGTGATGTAAAAAATTTCATTTTCACTTCTTGTCAGGATGGTGTCATACATAACTTCAATAGTCTCCATATTTTTTTATCAATTGCCGTGCAAGGTTAGCTGTTAAAATGAAAATATGAAATGAAATTCAACATTTTTTTTCAACGTTCCTTTATGAATTAAATCAGGTTTTATAACCGCTTGTTTTAAGTAAATTTTAATCAAATAATTCAAATATTCACTTAAATTTGTCCCTTCTTTAATCTAAAAATTATGTTTGGACTTGGCGGATCAGAAATGATCTTAATTATTCTTGTTATTCTCCTCTTATTCGGTGGGAGAAAAATTCCTGAATTAATGCGTGGTTTGGGGCAGGGGATTCGTGAATTCAATGAAGCTAAAAGCAATGTAAAAAAGCACATTGAAGACGGAATGAAAGAAAAGGAAACTGTTAAGGAAGAAAGCAAGTAAGACCCCGTATTTGAATTTTGTTCCTCTAAAAAAGATCTGATGGTTTTTAAGGGGCAAGTTTCGCCCAGGCAATTTTTTTAAACACTTCGTATTGAAGAACCCTCCGGATTTCTCATTTATAAAACTCGGTTTTTTTCATAGGAATAGGAGGTTCATCGAAGCATTTTACTTTTCATTAGCTTTTCTTTTTTCTTCTTTTAAATGTTTTACTATTGAAGTGAAAACGCGTTTGATGAAAAAATAATTCATTTTCAAAATGTACATTGCAAAACTTATTTCGGATACGGATTCATGAGATTATTCTATTTCCCTTTCTTTATTTCGCTTTTAACTGGTTTTGGCCTTCGTGCCCAGCAAAAAGCACCTGATGAATTGTATTCCTCAAGGCTTGCCTCACTTCACTCGCAAGTGGAATTGTTATATAATCCCGCAGTAAGAAAATATATTGATGAATACCTCGACCATCCCGAAAAAATAAAAAACCTTGTTTCTCAGGGCAAAATTTACTTTCCGGTTATAGATCGAAGTTTTAAAAATAAAAACATTCCATTGGAATTTAAATACCTCGCGATTGCTGTTTCGGAGTTGAACCCTGAAATTCAAAATCCATCGGGTTCTTCCGGTTTGTGGATGATGGGATATAACGTGTCGAAGATGTATAAACTCAAGGTAAACTCTTTCGTGGATGAACGAAAAGATCCGTTCAAATCATCACAGGCGGCAGCTTCACATTTTAAAGACTTATTCAGCATTTATAAACACTGGTCGCTGGTTATTGCATCTTACGGTTGTTCACCGGTGATGCTCAATAAATGCATCCGAATGGCCGGAAACTCGATGTACTTCTGGGACATTTATCCTTACATCCCGGAACCTACAAAAGATCTTTACCCAAAATTTATTGCAGCAGTTTACATTATGAATTTTTACCGTGAACATGGAATCAAACCGATAACGCCTGAATCTGCTTTAGAAACTGATAGCGTGTTGGTAAACCGATGGCTTTCCTTTCAGCAAATCTCGTCGGCAATCGGGGTTCCGGTTGAACAGTTGAGAAAACTGAATCCCATTTTCAGAAAAGACATCATCCCGTTCAACATGGATGGGTACTGGATTCAATTACCAAATAATAAAGCGAAGATCTTTCTGCTATTGAAGGATTCTTTATTTGTTGCTCAGCCCAAACCAATCGACTTTTCTCCTGTTGCCATTCAAAAAGAAATAACAGATTCTAACGCTGTTGGAGTAAAAAACAACAACAGCAAAGAAGTTCAACCTAAATTTGAAAAAAAGAAAATCACATATACCGTAAAAAAAGGAGAAACTATTTCGAAGATTTCCGATTGGTTTGATGTTGCGGAATTTGAGATCAGGTCATGGAATAAATTAAAAACAATGAATTTACACCCGGGGCAAAAATTGATTATTTGGGTGAACGCGTCTAAAACAGGGTATTATAACCGTATCAACAGCATGAACCGGACGCAAAAGAAAAAACTCAAAGGAAATTGATCAGTCAAAAATTTCTTCCGGATCAGGAACCCTAAATACGAGGAAATTAGTACCTATGAAATTCAAGGTAACCGTCACAAAAATGGACATTACATTGGTAACTAATGTTCCCCGAAGGATAACCCATTCGGATAAAAAATCCATTCCGGTTTTACTTAACAGCCTGGATAGATAATATTCAGGGTGAAACACGTGATCACACACAAAATTGAAAACGAGGTAAACAAGAAAAGAGAACGCGTAAACGATCATGTACTTCACCAGGTACTTCTCTCCTTCTTCAGTGTGATCAACATAAGTCCATAATTTATTCAACGTGAATCCTACAAAAAAACCAAGGATGTAACCGATAGCTTTGGATACAAGGTTAAACTGGGGAAACTGAAGCATGATGACCCAGAATACAAATAAACTTACCAGTGTACTGGCCACGCCTACAAAACCAAATTTAATAAATTTATGTATCAGCGGATACTGCCTGATCCATTTCCGGAAGTTTTGAATTAATGAAATTATGGAAGGCAAAATTTGGTCTAACTAATCTTTGAATTGTAAAAAAATTATTTCATTCCGGTTTTGGCTTGTTTATCAAAAATAATTTTGCTGTACCCAACAACAGGCCTGCGAGCATCAAAACAACCAGGTTACTGTTAACCGGTGCATCGGGCGGTGGTGGTGGATCGGGAACACCGGTTTCTCCTCCTCCCCCTGCAACAGCTCTTTTTGCGGGTGCTGCAATGGAATAACCGAATAAGGTACCTCCCGAATAAGTTTGTTCATTCGCTTGATGCCTTATCGTATTACCGGGACTGTTCAGATATAGATTTTCTTCCTGAAAATCAAAAATGGAGGTGTAATCATCACCGTATGGATCGCCCTGAGCAACAGAAAATGTATGATTATTAAAAATATATACTACCGAAAAAACTAGTAATTTGAATCCGATATGTTTGCTAAAAATTTTCCTCATTAATCCTTCGTGAACATTTTAGTAACGTGATCACCCGTACTAATGTTTTTAATACTGATAAAATAAATTCCGTCTTTCAGATCTGATACATCAACTGAAATAGAAGAGTTACCACTCGCGAAAATATCTTTTGTGATCAGTTGTTTTCCAACAACATTATAGACATTTACCTGCAAACTGCCTTGTAATTGGGACGATGCAGTTATTCCGATTTTATCCTTTACCGGATTTGGATACAATACCACAGCATCTGATTTTAACTCATTTTGAATAGAAACAATTTCGGAATAAATTTTATCTCCGTTACGGTCTACAATTTTTAACCGATAGTATATGGAAGAATTAATTACATATATATTGGGGTCTTCGAAATTATACTGCTGAGGTGTAGCCGAATTGCCAATGGCTGCAATTGCCCCAATCTCCTTGAATTCGTTGGTGTTTTGAATGGATCGTTCCACAATAAATTGGTACACATTCTTCTCTGAAACAGTTTCCCAGTTCACAATTCCTGACTTACGATCAGCACTTTTATGAGCACTTATATTAAGGATGGTAACAGGCATGGCCGTGATACTGGCAAAAATTATTTGAAATCGGTTATAACCGGTACTTGCCGGATTGGAATTGATTGAAAAAGTATAAACCGGGTTGGATCTCAAATCCTGAGACGTGCTTGTGAAATTGTCTTTCAATAAAATTGAATAATTAGAATTAATGGAACTTTGCCCGCTGAAATTTAATGTATAACTTCCTGAAGAGGACATAGCAAACAAATGAATCGTATCGCATGCAGCAGTCAGTGGTGGCACCACACTTTTTTGTACATCAATTCCATTACCTGTGGTTATTCCGAAGTTGATCTTGCTGTTGTACATTTTTAAAATGTCTTCTGTACTAATAAAATTCCAACTTGCTCCCGGAGCAAATTCGATACTCATCAAATCTGAGTTTACAGAGTCTTTGACCATTTTTGCTGTGAGCTTTGGATTCGCTGTTTTAAAATAATTGGTCGGTGCACCGCTTATCTTATTAGACTCATTGAAACTAATAGTGGGAGAAGGATTAATAGCGTGAACAAAAAATGCCTGACCGCTTGCGATGACTCCACTGTTGCTTCCAAAATATGAACCCGATGAAGGATCTATAATCCAGAAATTTCCATCCAGATTAGCCTGTCCAACAGTTACCCAGTCAATTTGTGAGGGATACGGATTTCCCACCAGATTCCAACCATCTGATGTTATATCTCCCGTTGTGGTGTAGGTCAAACTTGGTGAGATGTTTCCTTTGCCGATGCCGCCATTGAAATCAGCAGTAACCGGATTTGGAGAAGTAAAAGCGGGTGCAGTATACCAGGCTGGGGACGGAAGGGTTCTGTCGCCTCTAACAAAAACCATTGCCCCTTGTCCCAGTGATAAAGAATTCGTGATATTAGATACCACTTTCCATCCGCGTCCAATACCACTGGTATCTTCGCGGTAGGTATAAATACTAGGGCTATTCGTTGGGGTGGGATCAAATCCGTTTGTTGCTCCGCCGGGACCTGTAACAAACATATTGTCGATGAGATCAGCGTATGTGAAGGATGCCGTATTTGGAGAAAGCATTCGGTACTGACGAGCAACAGCCGTTATGTATCGTTGTACTTTTACATTACCTGTAATATCTGCAGTAGTCGGAATACTCTCCACTCTGGCAGTTGTAGTTACATTTGAAACCAAAGTTAATGTCCCACCGGTGTTTAAGGTTCCATTGGTAAGAGTCAATGTTCCTGTAAGTTCAAGCCGGTTACCAAGAGTAGCGCCTCCATTTGATGGAGAACTCCCGCAATTGATCGTTAAATTCGTTAAACGATTGGTCGTACCACTTGTGGTTTGGTCGAATAATAAATTATTTGATAAAAATCCGGTTCCGTTGATGACAATATTGCCCGTCCCGTCCGATTTGATTACCCCGGTCGTTGTAGAAAAATCTCCAAAGGTCAATGTATTTCCGACAATATCCAGTGTATCGCTTCCAAGAGTTAAGGTGCCGGTTACAGTAAGATCGCTCGGCAGTGTTGTTGTCCCCGTTGGAAGAGTAAAATTGTTAAGTTGAAAAGGCAATGCAAAATTTGTAATAGTTCCTCCATTATAGATCAGGGAACCGGTGCTACTGATTGTAAGAACACCAAAACCACCGGCATCAAAAGTGTCCGATTTAAGCGTAACAGTACCATTAACCGTTCTTGAAGTTCCGAGTGTTACTCCATTGGAATTATTAGTGATGATGTTATTTGGTCCGCCTGTTGGAGAGGGCCATTCAACTCCCACTGTTTGTGTAGACGAACCCGCATACTCCAAAGTTCCATTCGCACCGTAAGTTAAAGTGGCTGATCCTAATGCAACAGAAGCCGTGCCCTGCATGGAAAGGGTTCCATTGATCGTGGTGGATATTGCCAAAGTTTTTGCCCCGCTTCCTGATAAAATAAGATTATTGTATGTTAAAGGATTTGCTCCTGAATTAACTCCGGCAGCCAATGTTTGAGTACCCGATTTTGAATATTGTACAGTTCCATTTAGAACTATTGAATTCATTGATATGGTTGGCGATGCACCTGTCAATATTAATGTGCCATTAACAGTTAAGGTTCCGGCTAAAAGTGTAGGTGATCTTTGAAAAATATTTCCTGTTCCTGAAGATAAAGAACATGAAATGGTTGCGCCATTTGCAATAGTTACATCCCCTGTTAAAACCGATCCGTTGTTAAGAGCAATTGTATTAGATGCCATATTTAGAGTTCCTGCAACTACATTCAATGATGTAACCGTTGCAGATACGGCCATGGTAGCTGTTGCTCCAGAATTTAAATTAATTTCAAGGGGAAACGTACCAATGGAAGGAGTAGAAATTGTTAACCCCCATTCAGATGAATTAAATATTATTCGTGAGTTTCCTACAATACTCACTTTTCCAGTTGTGCCAGTAAACGGGTATTTAGCATAACCTGAAACGGAAGATGTCCCAGGAAATGTACCTGTACCTCCGCAATAACATCTTAATTTTCCATTAATATTTAACGAACTTAACTGTAAATTAATAATTCCTTGATTAGTAGAACTTGTGCCTGATGATCCAGTATTGGCACATATATTCAAATCTAAACATGACTCATTTTGAGTCAAATTTACAATATTCCCGTGAGGGGTTGCCGTTTGTATCCAAACCGAATTAGCAGCGCCAGGCGTTTGTGCCGGATTGTTGGAACCCGTACCCGGTGCATCCCAAGTGCTGCCGTTGTATCTTTGCCAGGTGTTGGTGTCATTCCAGTTTCCATCATTAACTGAACAAAAATCACCGGATACCTGCGCTGAAGAGCTGATTGAGGTAAAAATAAAACCACAAAAGACAAAATGTTTGATGTATTTCAGAAGTTGCATATTGAAGTTATTAAGATAAAGCGAAAATACGTTTCTTCTGCTGAAAACCTGCATTAGTTGCCATTTTTAATGAACGATTGATACTATTTTTTTCTTAAAAGTAAGAAAATGAATATGAATGAACTTATTACCACAACAATAATTTTTAATGAGTTAAAAAAAATTTCAAATTATTCACCAATTACAGCCATTGTCTTTTTATTCAATCAGTTTATTCTTTTGTAAATTTTAGTGTAACGGGAACCTCTTCTTCTTTGAAAATAATTCTCATCATATATATCCCCGTCTCAAAATTCGAAATGTCTATTTCTTCCGAAATTTCGGATGTTAAAATTTTCTTCATCAGTTTTCCGGTCAGATCATAAATTTCAATCAACGAATTCAATGGCAATAAATTGATTGTAATAACATTTGTTGCCGGATTCGGATACACCGAAACCTTTGATGAAGGCTTCTCAACATTCACCGAAACAATATTTGAAAAAGCATTCGTTCCGTTTTTATCTATTTGTTTTAACCGGTAATACATGGTTCCGGAGCTTATTTCAGTCAGAATATTTTTATCGAGGTAGATATAGCCTAATTCTTTTCTTGAATTACCAGCTGCTTTTACTACGCCAATATCTGTTAAATTTTCTTTTGACAATCCGCGTTGAATAACAAACTTATCACTGGCTTGTTCCGAAGCGGTAGACCAGTTCAGGTTCACATCACGATCATTGGAAGATTTCTCAGCATTGAAAGTTAGAAGTTTTACCGGCAATGAAGAACTGGTTGTGATCACAAGGTAAAACCTGCCAATTCCATTTGAAGCCGGATTGGAAGTAATGGAAAAAGTGTAATCGGGATTGGCTCTCAAATCAGTGATGGTGTTCGTAAATGAATCAATCAACTGAATTTGTTTTGAATTATCCACCGAATTAAATCCGTCAAATGATAATTTGTAGGTTCCCGATGCGGCATAAGCAAAGAGCTTGAATGTATCAGAGGTCAGGCTCAGCGGAGGTGAGGTGTTATATTGCAGATCAATGGTATCCGAGTTAACAGTTACTCCAAAATTGATCACGCTGTTGTACATTTTCAACGCGTCTTCTTTGATATCAAAATCAGCCGAAGCTCCGCGAACAAATTCGATCCATGCGATATCAGAATTTACTGAGTCTTTGATCATTTGCATCGAAATCTTTGGATTATTGGTTTTGAAATACCTCGTAGAAGTTGAAGAAGTTTTTGCACTTTCCGTAAAAGTAATGGAAGGTGACGCACCCGTTGCCTGAACAAAAAATCCTTGTCCGGAAGCTATAGGTGTAGATCCGTTATCAGTAACATAACTTCCGGTTGACGGATTATAAATATAATAAAAAGAAGCAAGGTTAGATTTTGTTAAAAGGAGGAAATCAATTTGCGAAGCATATGGATTCCCCACAAAATTCCAACCGTCATCTGTTGCCACTCCTGTGTTGGTATAAGTTAATGTTGGAGAATAACTTCCTTTGTTCAGCGAACCCGAATAATTCAGGGTCACTGCATTTTGTGCCACGAATGGGGGAATATACCATGCAGGAGAGGATAAGGTTCTGTCTCCTCTCACAAATATGTAAAGTCCGGTTCCGGCACTTGCAGAATTTGTAATATTACCCACTCCTGTCCATCCTCTTCCGCTTCCTGAAGTACTTTCCTGGTAAGTGAAACCCGTATAACTGTTTGCGGTTGAAAAGTCGAATCCGTTGGTCACACCACCCGGACCGGTGAAGAAAATACTATTTTTTAATTGTGTGTAAGTGAAACCACTTACGGGGGAAGATAACATCCTGTATCTTCTCACCTCTGCAGGAATATACGTTTGAACATTTACGTTGCCGATAATATCTGCAGAAGGTTGGATCACATCCACTCGCGCAGTTAATGATGAATTCGAGATCAACGTCATAAAACCTGATGAAGAGAGTGTTCCTGCTGTGGGCGTCACTGTTCCGGTTATCTGCAATGAATTTCCCAGGGTAATTGTTTGACCTGTACGATTGATCGTTAAATTCTGAAAGGTGTTTGTTGTACCACTTATGGTCTGATCAAAATATAGCGTTCCGATGGTTCCCGATCCCGAAATCGTTAAATTAGATGAGCTTCCGTTCGCAGATAAACTGTTAGAAGAACTTCCATTGAAATCTCCATTTAATGTTAAAGTGTTTGCACCGATAGACAATCTTCCGGAAGTCAATGTCAGAATACCATTCACAGTTTGTGCACCGTTCAGTACCATTGAACCATTGCCATTATTGATGGTGAGATTACTAACTGTTAATGGCAACCCGTTGCCGAAAACTTGTGTGGCGGCTCCATTATAAGAATAATTACCTGCCATGTCAAACGAACGGGTTCCACTCACCTGAATGTTTCCGAATGCTCCTGAAGAAGTAATGCCGGAAGCGTTTCCAATGATTATTCCTCCACCACTATTTAAAGTAAATGATCCTGTACCGCTTAAAACATTGGTTCCAAGATTTAAAGTTGCACCATTATTTACCATCAAAGGAGCGTTAATAGTTTCATTTGAATTCATCGTGACCACCCCGGTATTGGTGATAATAATCCCTCCCGAAGCTACAAATGGTGATATCCATTCAACGCCTGCTGTTCTAGCTGTTGAAGTATTGTATTGCAATGTTGCCGAAGCTCCGAAAGCTGGAGCCACAGAAACCGTTGCACTTCCTTCCATCGAAAGCACTCCGTTTACCGTGATACCAGTGGTTGTTTTGGTACCAGAACTACTTATCGTAAGATTAGTGTATGAAGTATTTTTACACGTTTGATTACCACCCGAATAATTGACGGTATTTCCTAAAGCGGTTGCGTTCAGTGTTGTTATTGTAAACGTACCCGTGAGAATCAGGCTTGAATTTGTGGATTGTACTAATGTACCTGTCCCCGACAGCGCAGTAGTAACGGTTAAAATATTATTATTGGTAAGACTAATCGTTAATACGGACAAATTAGGAATCAATAGAGTACCCGATAATCCCTGTGCATTAGTTTGGAAATATTGCACTCCGGAACCTGCTGTAAATGTTCCGTTGTTTGTAATTCCTCCTGCAAAGCTCACCGCTGAATTTCCCGAAGAGTTATCCCAGGTTCCATTCGTTGCAATGGTGACCATGCCGGTGAATAATTTGGTTCCTGAAGATGAAGAAAATACAAGGCTGCCACTTGAGCCACCACCCACAGTTGTTGTACCTGTAACCGTTAAAGCATATCCACCAACCGTAAATAATGTTCCATCACCGATGGTCAGGTTACCCGTAATTGAAAGCCCTCCTGCTGTGGTCGTTGAAACAGTTCCGCTAAGTGAAAGATTTCCTGTTATAGATGTAATTGAGGATTGTAAATTTACTGTTCCGCTACCTGTTAATGACAAATTATTATACGGTCCTTTTCCAACGGTTTGAGAAGAGCCGTTAAAATACACGGTGCTCGAATTAGCCGTGAAAGTACCATTATTCGTCCAGTTGCCGCTTACCGTCAAAGTATTGGATCCGGCAATGGTCAATTTGGCGCCCGAATTAATGGTAATATTATTACAAACAGCTGCTGCGCTAATCGTAGGTTGATTGGTTACGGAAGTAATGATCACGTTGGTGGAAGATGTTGGAATAACTCCTCCGCACCAATTTGAAGTTGTATTCCAATCGGTGTTGGTTGTCCCTTCCCAGGTTCCGGGAACACAGTTCGCAGCCACCGTTAAAATACCTGTTGTATTCGCAAAGTATGTAGCATTCCTGTTGGTTGCTGCTGATGCTGTTCCACCCCATGTACCGCTAACTTGGTCAATTCCTGCAAGCGTAAGAGTGTTGGATGTGGATGAAAATGTACCCAAATTTGCAACAACTCCTGAATTTATGGATAGTTTACCGTTGATTGTGTTTGCAGCGGCAAAAGTTTTTGTGGCACTTCCTGAGAAAGTAAGATCATTATAGGTTGTCGTTTTGACTGTTTGCCCTGCTCCTGAATAATTTACCAGGTTCCCAGAAGCGGTGGCGGTAAGAGTTGTAATTCCGCTCGTGCCCCCGATATTTAATGTGGCATTGGCAGCTTGAGATAAACCACCACTTCCTGACAAGGCTGTGCCAACCGTAAGCGTGTTATTGTTGGTCAAAGTGATAGTGGTAATCGTTATAGTTGGTATGCTAAGTGTTCCGGAAAGTGTTTGTGCATTGGTTTGAAAAGTTTGCACTCCGGTTCCTGCATTAAAGGTTCCGTTATTGTTAATTCCTCCTGCAAAACTTACGGCCGAATTAGCTGATGAGTTATCCCATGTTCCATTTGCCGTTATGGTAACAAGGCCGGAAAATAATTTCGCACCTGTTGCTGATGAAATTGACAGCGTTCCACTAACTCCTTCGCCAACGATTGTTGTTCCAGTAACTGTTAATGCAAAACCCGCAGCCGTAAATGTGGTTCCGTCTTTAATAACAAGATTACCACCTATTGTAAGCCCAACCACAGTTGCAGTGGATGCGGTTCCATCGAGGGTAAAGTTTCCTGTAATGGAGGTCATTCCAGCCGGTAAAGTCACAGCACCGTTTCCGGATAAAGTGAGGTTATTGTAAGTATAAGCATTTACCGTTTGTCCTGTTCCTGTGTATGCAACTGTACCACCTGTAAAAACCTTGGTACCGAAAGAAGTTGGGAAATTTGCTCCTGAAAAAGCGAGGGTTCCCGAAATAGTAATTGTTTTACCTGCAGGTCCATTAATGGTATAAGAAGCCAGATCAAGTGTGGCTGCCGAATTGATAGTTAAGTTCCCTCCCGTTAATGTTTTATTGGTGGCTAAATTAATGGTGCCCGCATTCGTAATAATGACGCCACCTGAGCCCCCGAAACTAGAGGGCCACTCAAAACCGGTGACTCTTGTATAAGCGGTATTGTATTGAATGGTTGAAGCAGCACCCATGGTGGTAATGGCATTCGTAAGTGTAGCATGATCTTCTATGGATAATACTCCATTCACTATTACAACTCCGGAAACAGTATAAGCCGTGTCCCCAGAGAGGGTCAGGTTAGTATAAGTTCCGGTTGTGATTGTTTTGGTTGCCAGAAAAGTTGTATTATTTGTACCGCCTCCGGTTATAACGCCTCCAACACTCGAAAGAACCCCATTTAAAGTGGAACCCGGATTGATAGTGATATTGCCTGAAACTGCAGTAACTAATGATAATGTAGTGTTTGAATTATTTGTGATCGTTAAACTTCCTATGGTTGAAGGCAAGCCATCCCCTGTATTCTGATCCCCTGTCCCGTTAAAAATATAATTTGCAGTGGTGCTGAAATTTCTTGGTCCGGGTAATTGAATTGCTCCCGTTGAACCTGTTTTCGAAATTCCATCCGGGCTACCAATAATCAAAGTTGAGGAAGCCCCCATCGTAAATGTTCCTCCCGCAGCCCCATTAAAATCTGTTATTAATCCATTCACCCCAATAGTCAATTGTCCGTTAAGAAGGAAAGTTCGGGTAGTTGTTCCAGCATCATAATTAAAAACGCCATCAATTTCACTTTTTGAAGTTGAAGCTAAAGTCAGGTTTAATCTTGCACCCGATGCCCCATAAGTTAAAGTATCATTCGGGTCTATATAAAATGTTCCGTTAATGGTAATAGTGTTTCCAGATGCTGAAGCTTGTAAGCCACAGGTATTATAAATCATAAATGAAGTTAACGTGATAG
>JBIOHI010000012.1:0-18356 GCA_044448845.1 Bacteroidia bacterium | reverse complement strand
TTAAATTTAATCTTATTCCATTCAAATATGTTTTATTTTTGAGGTGAGTTTGAAAAAGATCATTCCCATATTTCTGATCGCAGTGCTTGCTCTGCAGTATTTCAACAAGATCGAAATTTATTTGTCGTACCGCATCCATAAAAATTATATCAGTACATTTCTTTGCGAAAACAGGAACAGGCCGCAGTTGAAATGTTTCGGTAACTGTCATTTGCTGAAGCAACTGTGCACTACAGAAGAAACTCAAAAGAAATCACCGGCAAGTGTTAAAGATTTCCAGGAGATCGTTTATTTCTTTTCGGATGAAAAAACCGTATGGAAAATTTTCTCGACAGAAAATCCATTGATGCCATTTTTACAAAACGAAAAATCTATTTTACTTTACTCTCCGATTTTTCATCCTCCCCAAATTATTTGACTAGACTTCTTACTGAGTCAATTAAATCTGCCACGAAGGCCCGAAGGCACAGGGTTTCACTAAGAAATTCTTTGTGCCTGCACACCGAAGCGTTTAGGCACACAGGTGTGATTCTTGGTGTCTTGGTGACTTAGTGGCAAGACAATTTTCAAATAAATTTAATCAACATTATTTTTTATGAACACATTAATAAATTTTCTATTACTAATTATACCTTTAGTTTTTTTCGGTTGCAGTAAACCGTCTGATACAACACTGACAAATACAAATACCGGAACAGGAACTTTATATTTTCATCTTCACACGGCCATTGATTCCACCGAAGTTGCTTATGGTGATACAGCTCGAAACATTGATGGCGCGAAAATCATCTTGTCGCTTGCACAGTTTTATATTTCAGGGATCAAACTCCAAAAGCAGGACGGTTCGTGGCTTGCCGTCAACGGAGTTTATATTTTGAAAAAAGTGGAGAATGAAATTTACCTCATCGGAAATAATATTCCTGTCGGAAATTATCTAACCGTTTCTTTCAACATTGGAATTGATTCGGCCGCGAATGCAAAGTCGCCTTCATCTTACCCTGATTCAACAAATGTGTTGTCACCGCAAAATCCTTCCATGTGGTTTGGTTCAGTCTCACAAGGTTATATTTTTATCAACCTACAGGGCGCTGCAGATACCAGTTCCAACAAAAACGGAACTTGTAATGTTAAATTCAATTACAAGATCGGTTCAAATTCTTTGCTGAAAAATGTGATTCTCCCGCAAAAAAGTTTTTCAGTTTCACCCGGACAAACATTTTATATTCACCTTTACTGCGATTATGGAAAACTATTACAAGGTGTGAACTTCAAAACACAAACACTGACCGACACCTATACAAATAACCCGGCACTGGCTGCGCAGATCGCAACTAATTTTGCAGGGTTCATTTATTACGAGTGAATTCACAATGCATAGCAACTGTGTTTTGTGACAAACATCATTTTCGTATCCTGAATTTCAAACTACTTTCGCACCCTCAAAATTAATTTGGATCGAAATGAAAAAACCAAGAACACTTACCGAACCTTTCCGTATAAAAATGGTGGAACCCCTTCGTGTTACAACACAAGAGGAACGTGTTATAGCTTTGAAAAATGCGGGATACAATCCGTTTTTATTGCGCAGTGATGATGTGTTCATAGATCTTTTGACAGACAGTGGGACAGGTGCCATGAGCCAGAACCAGTGGGCGGGAATGATGCAGGGTGATGAAAGTTATGCCGGTGCACGCAGTTGGTTGCGCCTCGAAAAAGTGGTGAAAGAACTGACCGGGATGCCTCACGTTTTGCCAACTCACCAGGGACGTGCAGCCGAAAGAATTTTGTATGGAATTCTTGGCGGAAAAGGAAAAGTTTTTATTTCGAATACGCATTTTGATACCACTCGTGCCAACATTGAATTCAGCGGTGCGCAGGCGTTTGATTGCATGCCGCCCGAAGCTAATGATGTTTCGCTGGAACTTCCTTTCAAAGGAAGTATGGATGTGCAACAAGCTCGTGATCTCATAAAAAAACACGGAAAAGAAAATATCGGTGCGGTAATTTTAACAGTTACCAATAATTCAGCAGGCGGCCAGCCGGTAAGCATGCAAAATGCGATTGATGTCCGGAAAATGTGTGATGAATTTGGCGTGATGATGGTTATTGATGGTTGCCGTGTTGCTGAGAATGCGTACTTCATTCACAAGCGCGAAAAAGGTTTTGAAAATAAAACATATAAAGAAATTGCCCAGCAAATGCTTCGCCTTGGTGATGCATTTATTATGAGTGCAAAAAAAGATGCGCTCGTGAATATGGGAGGATTGCTTACGGTGAAAGATGATAAATTGGCTGTTCAATGCACTAATCTTTTGATCATTTCCGAAGGATTTACAACGTATGGCGGACTGAGCGGCCGTGATATGGAAGCCATCGCCATCGGGCTTGATGAAGTTTTTGATAAAGATTATTTGCATTACCGGATCATCAGTACAACATACCTTGGTGAGCACATCGCGGCAAAAGGGATCAAAGTGGTGAAACCGATTGGGGGTCACGCGGTGTATGTGGATGCAAAAAGTTTGTACGATCACATTCCGGTTGATAAATATCCGGGGCAGGCATTAGTTTGTGATTTGTATTTAAAAGGAGGAATTCGTTGCGTGGAAGTTGGAAGCGTGATGTTCGGAAAATACGATGAGCATGGAAAACTCATTCCGGCAAACATGGAACTCGTGCGGCTGGCAATACCCCGCAGGGTTTACACGCAAAGTCACATGGATTATGTGGCAGATGTTTTTGATGATATTCTCGAATCGAAACATGAGAACAAAGGATATCGCATCACTTACGAACCACCATTCTTAAGACACTTCACTGCACACTTTGAGCCGGTGGTTTAGTCAGTTCGAGTAGTATTGGGTTGGATTTGAATGGTGCGTATCGAGAACGACACGTCACTTCTCGATACTTCTCTCTCGCAAAACCTTCCCAAAGAAACTCGAAGTGACTATTTCACAACAGCCACCTTCTCCATCTTCACCAAAACATTATCTTCATCCGTTATCTTCAAAAAATAAATTCCCTGCGAAAGCGCTTGTGTGCTGATGCTTGCAGAGTGCGTGAAAGAAATGATGGGTGAAACTTCTTTCCCGGTAACATCAAATAATTGAACAGTCAGTTTGCTTGTTGAGCCTGCCTGACCGGTAGGCAGGCCTGCCGAAACATGCAATTCGTTTGTTGCTGGGTTTGGAAAAATAGATACTTCCGGAGAAGAAAATTTTTTCTCTAAAATTCCTGAAGCGGATAAATCATACTTGAATATTACACCCTTATTATTTGATCCTCCATTTGTGGTCATTCCATAAAGGAATGTTCCGTTAAAAATAAGTGAACCTTGAGGATAACCTCCATTGGTTGAACCTGCAAAATCAAAAAGCTTGGAAAATCCTGTTCCATCTTGCTTTATTTTAAATATGGTACCGTTTCCAATTGTACCACCTTGCAATGCCATTCCATAAAGAAAAGTTCCATCAGAAATTAGAGATCCTGAGGGGGAAAGTCCGTTGGTAACATTGAAATCTTCAAAAAGCCTGGAATACCCGGTTCCATCGAACTTTATTTTAAAGATAGTTCCCAAAAAGTTTTTGCCACCACTCTGTGTTATTCCGTAAAGAAAAGTACCGTCAGTAATAAGGGATCCATCGGGTATTTCTCCGTCTAAATAGTGACCTGTAAAATCATGCAGTTTTGTATATCCGGTTCCATCAAATTTTATTTTAAAGATAACTCCAAAATTTGATATACCCCCTACCCAGGTCATTCCGTAAAGAAATGTTCCATCAGAAATAAGTGAACCATGAGCGCTATATCCGTTTGTGCTGTCGAAATCAAACAATTTGGAAAATCCGGTTCCATCAAACTTTATTTTAAAGATAGTTCCCGAAAAATTTGTACCACCATCCCGTGTCATTCCATAAAGAAATGTTCCGTCAGAAAAAAGAGAGCCAAGAGGATTACTTCCAGTAGCGGTACCATCGAAATCAAGGAGTTTGGAAAATCCAGTTCCATCAGACTTTATTTTAAAGATAACTCCCCCGTTGTTTAAACCTCCATTAAAAGTCATCCCATAGAAAAAGATTCCGTCATATATTAGAGAACCACATGGATTGTATCCATTTAAAATACCAGAGAAATCAAGTAATTTGACAAAACCTGTTCCATCTGGTTTTATTTTAAAGATAATTCCATTACTATCGGTACCTCCATAAGCAGTCATACCATATAAAAAAGTTCCATCATAATAAAGTGACCCAAAAGGAACTCCGCCATTTGAAGAGTTATTAAAATCAATGAGCTTGGTGTATTGAGCATTTGCGGAAAAAGAAAATGCAAACACAAAAATTAAAATGCAGAATTTGAATTGACGTTTCATTTGAAATTATTTTGGTAAACAAAGTAAAAGCAAATTATGGGAGAAAGCAAAGATTTAGGTTAGGCGTTTGCTGACACCCACCTAAATCCTCCCTTAATAGGGAGGACTTCACTTCCCGTTAACGTAAACTGTTCCCTTCCTAATAAGGAAGGGTTAGGAAAGGTGTCACAAAACTTATGAAAATTCTAAACTTAATTTTTTATTCCACCGCCACTTTCCGGTGAACTACCGAATCATTTATTTTTATCTCGAGAAAATAAATTCCTTTTTGTTCGAAATTAATGGTAGCTGAGCTTTCGCGTGTGTCAATGGTTTTCACAAGTCTTCCCGCTACATCAAAAACTGAAACGAAAATTTGTTCAGAAGATCTTTCATTGAAATAAATGGTAATAGTTCCGGTTGACGGATTTGGAAAAACAAAAATATTTGCATTCGTAGTTACTTCATTCAATCCAACATTTGGCCCGAGAGCAAAATAATTTGTACTCACCGAATTGGTTGCAGAAAGTTTATCGGTGATCTTAATTTTTGCTTTGGTGGTCAGTAATGAAACATTGTTTGGTATCTGCCATGCATAAGTTCCCAGAGATGCTTTCACGCCAGGAGAAACAGGCGAAACGATAGTATCATTAATGACCAATTCTATCTTCACCGAATCTACATTCAAACTGGTCCAGGTGATGTTATAGTTTTTATTGATCTGCCAGTTCTCGCCACCATTTGGCGCAACGATTGAAATAGCAGGAGTGGTTGTTGAGATCAGGCTCAGGTTGGTAAAGTTGATGAGGTTTACCCAAAGCACATTATCAATAAAAGGATTGCGATTGTGCTGAACCGAAGCGACATATTCGTGCCGTGCAATTTCCCATGCATCGGGCGGATCCTGGAAATGCCATTTCTTCAACACCGCTTCATTTTGTGGAGTAGCCGCACCAAGCGACCAATTTTTTCCGTTCACTCCGTTGTAACAAACCGACATGTAAAACAGGGCACGGGCAAGATCTCCTTTGTGCGAATCGCGCGGTTCCCAAACGGTTTTTCCTGAAGAATCCAATCCGAGTTTTCCCATTCCGGTCAATGAAACATACGTTGGCGTTCCGACTACTTCTCCGAATGGAAGGTTTGAACGTTTCCCATTTGCATAAGTTTGATCGGCAGGAAACAAATGATGTTGATCATTATACTCAGGCAATTCGTGAGTGCCGGTCGCAGCATCGTTCGGAAAGTTTGGATTTCCGATATTACTCGGCATCCAGCTTTGACAAAATGTGTGTTCACGTGTTAGCGTTCCGTTGTTTCCACTTGCCATCCACAAAAACGGGTCGTTATAAACATAAGGCAATGTTGTATAAACACAATTCACCACCTTTCTGCCACCGGTGGTATCGCGTGCAATAAAGTTATCAATGATAGTTATTGCATAATTGCCATAAAAAATAGTATCGCGAACATTTATTTTTGCATGCAAATCATTTATGAAAGTTGATAAAGTTGTATTTATTCCTGAATAATACGTACCAATGTTGCTGCCACCTGATGTTACACTTCCGCTGAGCGGATTTGTTGTCAGATAATTTTCATATCCCATTGGACCGTTGCAGGCAAATACCGAAAAGTAATACGTAGCATTTGCAATAACATTATGCGGGATAAAATTGGTATCGCTTCCGATGTATGCCACTTGCGCGGCACCAATATAATCACCTCTTGTGTACGTTTGACCATTAACCGGAATTTCGGTTATTGTTGCACCTTTCTTTTTAAGCACGATATATTTTTCGGGTTTCGAATTTGGATTATTAAAAGTTACATTGAACGTAAACGCTTTTATATTTGGAAAAATAAGATTAGTTGGCTGGCTGATTGGCAGAGATGCAAAATTTCCTCCTATGCCATAAAGATTAATTACAAATGGATTTTTTAATGAATCATTATCTGAAAAAGTCAACGTGGCTTTTCGTGTTCCGTTTGATGCGGGATTGAATGAAACACTAAATGTATCGCTGCTGTTGGCAGCAATTGAAGTTGGAAAATAATTGATTGAATAATCGGAAGCATTTGCACCGGTGATCGATTTGTTTGATAAAGTTAATGCCTGAGATGTTCCTTTATTTTCAACAGTGAAAAGCGTGGAAGCATTTTTACCATTAATAAAAGTGCTTCCATTTACCATACTTGCCGTTCCTTGTTTAACATTGATAGTTGCGTTCGGGCTTACCGGTGCCGAACGGATGTAAATACTGTCGAGTGCAACATTGCTTCCCGAAACTTTGTTAGTGTAAAAGAATCTTATAAACCGGGTTGTTGGTTGCGGATTATTAACATACCTCACAAAAGAATTTGTCATTGAAGTGACAGATTGCATGTCGCTCCAGTTGCTTGTATCCGGACTTTCCTGAATAGAAAATGTACCTGTAAAATAGGGCGCATTAATTGCAGTTCCCTTTAAATAATAACTTATTGGTCCGGGTTTATCGGTAAACCAAATCATCACATATTCCCCGGTTGCATCAAGCCTACAAGAGGCGTTTCCATCAACTCCGGTGGAATACGTAAATGGTGTACCCCCAGTAACAAAAATATCAAGCTTTGTTGTCCATCCTGTCGGTCCAGGTGATGGAGGACTTGTTGGATCACTTGTTGATGACCCGGTTGGCGAGGGATTAATGAAAGTCCAAAGGGTTGGCAAAGTTGTTTGTCCCGTGATCTGAACAAGGAATGTAAACGTGAATAATAAGGCAATGATGATCTTTTTCATATTTTTTGTTTTTACTTTTTTTAACATTATTGGATCATCGGCAACTATGCGATTGTGTTTCAAACAACCGGTAATTTTAACTCGTCTCAGGCCGGACAAAAATATACTTTGATTTTAAATTCCATATTAAATAAAAATAAGCAATTTTGCAGCTTCAATTTTTATTTAACGTGAGCGAACAGGTCAGCACAAAAAACACGGCAACAGTCGAACAGGCAAAGCAACTCGGGCTGTTACCCGAAGAATTTGAAAAGATCAAAGAAATTCTCGGCAGAACTCCGAATTTCACGGAACTCAGCATTTACTCCGTGATGTGGAGCGAGCACTGCTCCTATAAAAACTCCATTGTGTGGCTTAAAACCCTGCCAAAAGAAGGCGAAAAAATGCTGGCCAAAGCCGGTGAAGAAAATGCCGGATTGATCGATATCGGTGATGGACTGGCATGTTGTTTTAAAATCGAAAGCCATAACCACCCGAGTGCCATTGAGCCTTACCAGGGTGCTGCTACCGGAGTTGGAGGCATCAACCGCGATATTTTTTCGATGGGCGCGCGGCCGATCGCAAATTTAAATTCGTTACGTTTCGGTAACATCAACGATGAAAGAACCAAGTGGCTGGTGCGCGGAATTGTAAAAGGAATCGGTGATTATGGAAATGCATTCGGAATTCCTACCGTTGGCGGTGAAGTTTATTTTGATGACTGCTACCAGATCAATCCATTAGTAAACGCCATGAGCGTGGGAATTGCAAAAGTCGGTAAAACGGTTTCGGCCATTTCGGAAGGGGTCGGAAATCCGGTTTATATTTTTGGTTCGGCAACCGGAAAAGACGGAATTCATGGCGCGGCATTCGCTTCGAAAGACATCACCGAAGATTCGGCAAAAGATCTTCCGAGTGTGCAGGTGGGTGATCCGTTCTGGGAAAAATTAATTCTTGAAGCATCGATGGAGTTGCTCGACACGGGCGCGGTGGTAGGTATGCAGGACATGGGCGCTGCAGGCATCACATGCTCCACAAGCGAGATGAGTGCGAAGAGCGGAACCGGTATGAAAGTGTGGCTCGATAAAGTTCCGATGCGTCAAAAAGATATGAAGGACTGGGAAATTTTACTCAGCGAATCACAAGAACGCATGCTGGTGATCGTGCATAAAGGAAGAGAAAAAGATGTGGAGAAAATTTTTCAGAAATGGGATCTTACCTATGCGATCATCGGTGAAGTAACCGATACGAAAAGGGTTCAATATTATATGAACAGCCAACTCGTTGCTGATATCCCGGGGGAAAGTTTGGTGCTCGGAGGTGGCGCACCGGTTTATCAACGCGAATACAAAGAGCCGAAATATTTTGAAGAGATAAAAAAATTCGACATTAAAAAGATTCCGGATTTTAACCTCAAACTTCAAACTTCAAACCTGCCTACCAACACAAAGGATCCTGAACGGCAGGCAGGCCCCAAACTTATTGAGGTGGCTAAAAAATTAGCTGCCCATCCCAACATTTGTTCCCGCAGGTGGGTTTACAACCAGTATGATTCGACGGTGGGAACGATCAATCAAAGTACAAATGCTCCGAGTGACGCAGCCGTGGTGAAAGTGAAGGGAACAGATAAATCCATTGCCATGACGACTGATTGCAATGCGCGGTATGTTCACGCCAATCCATTTGTCGGGACAATGATCGCGGTGAGTGAAGCGGCAAGAAATATAGTTTGCAGCGGAGGCGATCCGGCTGCCATTACCAATTGCCTGAATTTTGGAAATCCTTACAATCCCGAAATGTATTACCAGTTTGTTTACGCCATCAAAGGAATGAGCGAGGCGTGTAAAAAATTCGGAACACCTGTTACCGGAGGCAATGTAAGTTTTTATAACCAGAGCAGCGATGAAAATGCGGTGTTCCCTACGCCAACCATTGGAATGGTGGGACTCATCACCGGAAATAAAAAACACATGACACTGGATTTCAAAAATGAAGGCGATGTGATCTACCTCGTTGGTGAAAGCCGGAATGATATTTCATCTTCGCAATACCTGGTGATGCAACATGGCATTCAATTATCTCCGGCACCGCATTTCGACCTGGAAGAAGAGTACAAGGTTCAACAAGCCGTGAAAAATCTGATCACAAAAAATTTGATCCTATCGGCACACGATGTGAGTGAAGGCGGATTATTTATTTGTTTGCTTGAAAGTGCAATAGTCAGAAATTTCGCATTTAACATTCTTCATTCTTCATTTAACATTCGACATGATGCTTTCTTGTTTGGTGAATCACAAAGCCGCATTGTGGTTTCGGTTCACGGCTCACAAATTACAGCAGTTGAAGAATGGTTGAATAAATTAAACGTAAAATTTGAAAAACTCGGAACGGTGACGAAAGGAAATATCAAGATAAATAATATTGACTTTGGAAGTATTTCAGAATATAAAAACACGTACGAAATTTCGCTGGAAAAATTATTGACATAGCTTAATTAATTAAAATTTATTTCATTTGTATACAGATTGATTTGATATTTTATTTTTAACCTAATTGATGTTATGAGAAGTAAAATTATTCTTTCGGTGCTTTTTTTTCTTTGGTTGAATATCCCGCTTCATGCACAACGCAAGCAACAGGTAGGTCAGACCATTTCTGAAGACCCTATGATAACCGACACCTATATTTCTATAGGAACCGGCATCAATTACAACACCGGAATTCTGGGTGTCCAGTTTGAGAAGAAGTTCACTCAAAGTTTTGCGGGATACCTTGGTGCCGGACTTGGCAGCTGGGGTTACAAACTCACATTAGGAACCAGAATGTATTATGGTGAAACCCGTTCATCTGCATTTTCATTCAGCTATACATATGTGACCGGGGCAAGCGGAGTGCAGGCAAATTTGTACGTTGTAGACAGCGCCTATTTAACCGGGCAAGGCAAACAAATTCCTGTCAAATATGATATGAACCCGGTAAGTGTGGTGAATGCATCCTGGCTCAAATACTGGAAAATGGGAAAGAAATCAAGATTCAACATTGAACTGGGTTATAGTTTTTTGGTGAATTCCAATACCGAGGCCAATTATACCCTGAAGGATAAAATAGTATTAACTGACGCTTCAAAAGCGGCATTCAAAATTATTCAACCCGGTGGTATTATGGTCGGGATCGGTTTCAGTTTCGGGTTATAAAACGATTTTTATTTCCGTCTTCTTTTTAAACAGCATTTCGCCTGATTTGATTATTTTCGCGGCTCATGGCTTTAGATCAGGAAAAAAATCAACCCGTTGAAGAGACCGAGATGAGTTTCTTCGACCATATTGATGCGCTGAGAGGGCACCTTTTCCGGTCGGCTTTGGCTATCCTTATTTTCGGGGTGACGGCTTTCGTGAACAAACACCTCCTTTTCGACATCATCATTTTCGGGCCAACAAAAATCGACTTCATCACGTATCGTGCGTTCTGTAAATTCTCTTACTTCATCGCAGGAAATGATCAGTATTGCATCAAGGACATGGGATTCACCTTGAAGAACATCACCATGTCGGGGCAGTTCACCCAGCATATTTTTGTGGCGTTTATTGCCGGTCTGGTGCTTGCATTTCCTTACATCATCTTTGAATTATGGCGGTTTGTGAAACCTGCTTTAAGCACCAAAGAAAAAACCTACGCGAAAGGAGTCGTGTTTTTTGTCTCCATTCTTTTCTTCATTGGGGTGCTGTTCGGATATTTTTTGCTCGCACCTCTTTCGGTAAATTTTCTCGGTTCTTACCGCGTAAGCGATGCCGTGAGTAATGAAGTGAATATCGAATCGTACATCTCGTTTGTTTCCACATTGACACTCGCAACGGGTTTGGTTTTTGAATTGCCAATGCTGGTTTATTTTCTTACAAAGATCGGTTTGATCACCAGCAAATGGATGGGCAAGAACAGGAAATATGCGATCGTGGTTATCCTGCTTTTAGCCGGAATACTTACTCCCTCGCCAGATGTAGCCAGCCAGATCATGATGTTCATTCCGCTTTACGGTTTGTATGAGATCAGCATTTATGTTGCAAAAAGTGTAGAGAAAAATAAAACTTAAATCGGTGTCTTAAAATAAAAACATGAAAATATCAATTGGTGGCGATCATGCCGGTTTCACTTACAAAGAAGAACTGAAAAAAATGCTTTCCGCTGAAGGCAATGAAGTAAAAGATTTCGGACCTTTCTCCATTGCTTCCGTTGATTATCCGGATTTTGCGCACCCGGTTGCTGCATCAGTTGAAAAAGGTGAAACTCAATTTGGGATTTTAATTTGCGGAAGCGGGAACGGGGTTGCCATCACGGCCAACAAACATGCAGGAATACGTGCTGCTCTTTGCTGGACGGAAGAACTGGGCTCACTGGCCCGGCAGCATAATGATGCCAATATTTTATGTTTGCCGGCAAGGTTCATTGATCTTGACCTGGCAAAAAAAATTGTGGAAAAATTTCTTAAAACAACTTTCGAAGGTGGAAGGCATCAGAACAGAGTTAATAAAATCCCTTGCTAAAGTTAAGATTGCAGGCGGTTTCTCTTTAAGTAGATTGTAAAGAGTCTCCACATTAGGTAATAGAAAGATGTTGCTTGCAACAATATAAAAACAATGAACGATCTCATTCAAAAATTACATCAGGGTGAACCACGTGTTTTGGCACAATGTATTTCAATGGTTGAAAACGAGACCAACGGATATGATGAATTTTTGCAGCAACTTTCGTTCAATAAAAATATCCCGATCATCGGAATCACCGGACCTCCGGGAGCCGGGAAAAGTACGCTGATCAATGCGCTTGCTAAAAAACTAACCGAACAAAATAAAAAAATTGCCATCCTCGCAGTGGATCCGAGTTCGCCTTTCAACCGTGGTGCCATCATGGGAGATCGTTTACGAATGAGTGATCATTTCCTTCACCCGAATGTTTTCATCCGAAGCATGGCAACACGTGGAAGCCTGGGTGGGCTTGCACCGAAAATATTTGAAGTATGTGATGTGATACGTGCTGCAAATTTTGACCTCATCGTGATCGAAACCGTTGGAGTAGGCCAGAGTGAAGTGGAGATAGCTGCGTTAGCCGATACCACTGTTTTGGTTTTGGTTCCTGAAGCCGGTGATGAAATTCAAACCATGAAAAGCGGGGTGATGGAAATTGCCGATGTATTTGTGGTGAATAAATCAGACCGTGAGGGAGCAGATATTTTTTATCAGAATTTATTTCTTCTCGCACATACGCATATCCACGGGGGTTGGGAAGCTCCGGTAATCAAAACGGTGGCTGTAAAAAATGAAGGTGTGGAGGAATTGGTGAATGCGCTGGAAAATCATGCGCATGCTTTCCACAACAGCGAAAGAAAAATTCACCTGCTTGCCGAAAAGGCGTTGTTGCTGATCAAAAACATCCGGACCAAAGATATTGCATTTGAAAAAATTGTACATGAATTAAGAGAATTGACCAAGGAAGATCAATTTAATATTTACCGATACGTAAAAAAATTCGAATAACAAAAATTGTTCACTTCAAATATTCATTCACGGCTTTTCGTATCGTTTGTTTCACACTTTCCCAGGTCTGCCCTTTCAGGCTCACAGGATCTTCGCTCTCGTTCGCATCATTGAAGTAAGTTAGAACCTGAGGAATGGAAATCAGCAGCATTTGATTAGGAAATTTTTGTTTGTGCAATTTGATAATTTCTGCAACTGAATAGTGATTTAATAATTCGGCCAAATCCCAAAAATCTTTTTTTCTACCCCTTCCAAGAATTGCGTTTATCTTCATTGCCACAATATCATCGGTATGGTAAAACCTGATCCCTTCAATAGTTTCCTGATCTTTAATTTGCTTATGCGGATATTTAAGTATGTCAACTTTAACGTTATTGATAAAACAAAAAAGTCCAAAAGACTCTGGGCTTCCGACATAATTAAAATTATCCCCGAATTTTTCAACCAACTCTTTTATGAGTATTGTTTTATCAATTTCTTCTTGATGAAACAAATCCAAATCAAGTGAAATGCGATGTCCGAATTTTAGTGCCAAAGCTGTTCCGCCAACCAAATATGATGTTTGGAGTGAAGGAATCGTCATCAGGGTTTTTAATACGGAAAAAGTTCCGGGTTCAACTGTCGTAGTTTGTAGCATCTGAATTCTTCAATTGGTTCATCAATTACGGCACTTGCGAGGTGAAGTGAATAAAGAGGTAAATATTTTGCATTTAATAAAACCTCTTTCACTTTCTCATCTTTGTAATATCTCCGGCACTGCCTGATATCATCAACATCTCCACGTTCGAACACCCGCTCGATAATAAATTTTGCCCTGGCATCGTAATCCAGTGTTTCAAAATTCACATCCCAAAAAATGCGTTTGTTAAAGATGGGTTTTGCAGGATTTGTCATGATCAAGAACAAATTTAACCGATTTTTTCCTGTTTTAAATCTTTTTGAAATTGGTCGTTCATATATTTTTTTGGAATTCTAAAAATGAGTACTTTCGCTGAATCAAAATCAAATTATGAATAAGCAGATAGAAGCTATTAAGAAAATATTAGCAAAATCAGGGATCAATGAGAAAGTTGTAGAAGAACTGAAGGCGCTTCGTGAATGGTTCAAAGCCAACCTGAATGAACCGGGCTACGTGAAGATGATCCGCCTCGCCTATGAAGATATTGAAGCTAACGGTGATTATACTTACCTGTACCTCGAAGATGGTGACGGAAAAACCAACCTCGAATATTTTCTCGACCTGCTTGCCGAACACGAAAACAAATACAACAAGGAAGAATTGCAGGAAGTAAGAAACCTGATGGAAGGAATTGTTCCTGAAACCGAAGAGGAAGAAGAAACTGCCGGAGAATAATTCTAAACGGTTACCTTTTCATTTACCAACGCCCGCACTGCTTTAATGATGGCCGAAGCATCATAACCACACTCGGCATATAATTCGGATTGCTCGCCATGTTCTACGATGCGATCCGGCATCCCCAGCATTTTTATTTCTGAATTATAATTATTCTTCGACATGAATTCCAACACAGCACTTCCCATTCCGCCCAGGATGGTTCCGTCCTCCACCGTAATAATTTTTTTGAACTTACCGAAAATTTCATGCAGCATTTCTTCATCGATCGGTTTTACAAAACGCAGGTCGTAATGAGCCACATTGATACCGTCAATGGCAAGCATATTAGCAGCATCCACCGCCAAATTTCCGATGTGCCCGATGGTGATCAATGCCACATCTTCCCCGTCACGTAATTTTCTTCCTTTACCGATTTCAATTTCGGTAAAAGGCGTTTTCCAGTTCGGCATCACTCCGCTTCCCCTTGGATACCTAATGGAGAAAGGACCGGAATTTTTTTCGAGCTGAGCAGTGAACATGAGGTTGCGCAATTCTTCTTCATTCATCGGGGCACTCACGGTCATGTTCGGAACACAACGCATGAAGGGAATATCAAGCATCCCGTGGTGCGTTGGACCGTCCGCCCCGGCAACTCCCGCACGATCCATACAAAATACCACGTGCAGATTCTGAATAGCCACATCATGCACCACCTGGTCGTAGGCACGCTGCATGAAGGAAGAATAAATATTGCAAAAGGGAACCATTCCCTGGGTAGCCAACCCTGCTGAAAAAGTTACGGCATGTTGTTCGGCAATACCTACATCAAATGTTCTTGCAGGCAACTTGCTCATCATGATATTGAGTGAAGAACCCGAAAGCATGGCAGGTGTAACACCAACGATCTTCGGATTTTTTTCGGCCAGTTCAACCATCGTATTTCCGAATACATCCTGGTATTTTGGTGGAAGCGGCTTGTCCGGAATTTTTTTATAAATCTCACCGGTTAGTTTATCAAACAGCCCGGGGGCATGCCATTTGGTTTGATCTTTTTCGGCAAGTTCAAATCCTTTTCCTTTCACCGTGAGGCAATGCAATAATTTGGGTCCGGGAATTTTTTTCAGATCGTTCATCACCTTCACCAGATGGTTTACGTCATGACCGTCAATAGGTCCAAAATAGCGGAACTTCAACGATTCGAACATATTGCTCTGTTTGAGCAAACCCGATTTCATCGTATCATGAATTTTTGTGATGATGTCCTGCGAAATATGCCCCACTTTATTCAACCGGTCAAGTGCTTTCCACACATCATCTTTGAAACGATTGTAGGTTGGCGAAGTGGTGATGTCTGTGAGGTATTCTTTTAGCGCTCCCACATTCGGATCGATGCTCATGCAATTATCATTGAGTACTACCAGCAGGTTTGAATTTTCCACTCCTGCATGATTCAATCCTTCGAAAGCCAGTCCGGCCGTCATGGCTCCATCTCCGATCACGGCAATATGCTGGCGATCTAATTCGCCTTTAAGCCGCGAAGCAACAGCCATTCCCAAAGCAGCCGAGATGGATGTGGATGAATGCCCGACACCGAACGCATCGTATTCACTTTCCCCGCGTTTTGGAAAGCCGGAGATTCCTTTGTAAATGCGGTTGGTATAAAAAACATTTTTTCTTCCTGTTAAAATCTTGTGCCCGTATGCCTGATGCCCCACATCCCAAACCAGTTGATCGTAGGGTGTGTTAAAAACATAGTGAAGTGCCACAGTGAGCTCGACCACCCCAAGGCTTGCGGCAAAGTGCCCGCCATGAACCGAAACAATATCAATGATAAATTGCCTGAGATCAGCACATACTTTTACCAGTTCCGCTTCTTTAACTTTTCTCAGGTCGGACGGGTAATTTATTTTTTTAAGATAAGGTCCTTGCACGTTTTTCATTGAAATCTTCACTCGTTATTTTTATAAAACAGATCAATATCCGGCAGTTGCTCTTAACAGATCAGATCGTGGAGCCACGCTGAAAACAGGGATCGTGGAATGATTGACCATTTGCTGGGCGAACTTCCCGAGGAAGATCGAACTCAGCAGGTTTTCCTGTTCTGTCATGATGATGATAAGGTCGGCATTCACTTTTTTTGCATAATCAATGGTGACATTCGTGATGTTTCCACCCAGTTTTCTTTCAAAGGAAAATTTAATCCCTTCCTCTTCTATCACTTTTTTTATCTGGTGGAAATAAAGCAATATTTTATGCTCGGCTTCATGATTATGATCGACAGAAACTCCGATGACATGAATGGTGGAATCGAATTTCTTTGCCAGGTCGATAGCCAGCGGAACTTTTTGCCTTGTTTCAAATGAGGTGTCGATAGGCAGCACAATATTTCTGAAATCGTTGTGATGTATATTCTCACGCATTGTGAGTACCGGGCAATGAGCCATGTGAACTACTTTATACGCATTGCTTCCCATCCAGAATTCTTCAAACCCTGAGATACCATGGGTTCCCATGATCACAGCATTCGCATCCGTTTCTTTGGCGGCTTCCACAATTCCTTTGTATGGTCTACCTTGTTTATGAAGATAACTGTATTCGAGCCCGGCCGTGTTCAAATCGAGGGCTGTTTTTATTTCTTCATTCGAGATTTTCGATTCGTCAATATGGACCACCGTAAGATGGGCGTGGAATTTTTTTGCAAAAAACACTGCCGATTTTAAAGCTACCACCGATTGCACTGATCCGTCAAACGGACAGAGTATATTTTTAAATTCCATCGTGTGCCTGATTAAATTGAGCACAAGGTACAATTAAGAATATAAAATTCAAAAAATGAGTGTCGGTTTGCAGTTAATTTCCTTTGAATATGGGCTTTCTTTTTTCCATGAATGCCGCAACACCTTCGCTGTAATCGCCTGACCGGCCTGCAATTTCCTGGCAATAAGCCTCATAATCAAGCATCGTGTCGAGGTCGGAGTGAAACGATTTATTCAGCATTTTTTTGATCATCCCGATGGCTTTTGTGGGCGCGTTGGCGAAATATTCAACCGACTTTGCCGTTTCTCCGTCCAGTTCCTCCGGTTTCACTAACCGGTTGATCATTCCCCAATCAAATGCCTGTTGCGCCGAAATTTTAGTTCCTAAAGCTGCCATTTCAAAAGCACGTGCCAGGCCAATTGATCTCGGTAAAAAATAAGAGGAGCCTGAATCCGGCACTAATCCAACGTTAATAAAAACTTCGATGAAGGACGCATTTTCGGAAGCGATGAGAAAATCGCAGGCTAATGCGAGTGAGCATCCTGCACCTGCAGCCACACCATTGATCTTTCCAATGACCGGGATCGGAAGATTTCGCATCAGGCGTATCATCGGGTTGTAACGTTTGTAAATGGATTCTCCGAGTGAGCGTTTTGTCCCGGCAATTGATTTCAGATCCTGACCCGAACAAAATGCTTTTCCCGCACCGGTGATCACGAGCACGCGGATATTTTTATCTTTATCACAATTCTTCAACGCATCGATCACCTCTTCACTTTGCTGCTCATTGAATGCATTGAACACCTCGGGACGATTGAGAGTGAGCGTGGCGGTGCTTCCGTTCACTTCAAATAAAATGGTTTCGTAATTCATTTTTCAAACTATGGGTTAGATTTCCGTTAAAATTAATTCAACGAATTTAATGGTTTTTACAAAATCAGGTACATGATAACCAATCCGAGAAAAAAACCGGAAAAAAGCTGGTAAGGTTTATGTGCTTCGGCAAATAACCGGGCAGAAAGAGTGATCCCCGCCATGAGAAAAAAAACGATCAGGAAAATGCGAATATCAATCATGGCCATATTCATTGATGCTCCCCCAAGACCGATGAGTGCGCCAAACGAAGCTCCGTGAATGCTTATCTTATCAAATAAATTTATAACAAGTAACGCAACCACCGTGCATGCTCCGGCAAGTAAAAATCCGAGGATAAGTTTATCGGAGCCGATGGCGTTGCACAAATAATAATCGAACAAATAAGCCGCAGCGGTTACGAGGTAAGGAGTGGTGCGTTCGGCACGGGTATCAAGCAAAAGGGATTCGATCCTGCCGGATAATTTGATCAACCAGGTTACAATAGCCGGCAGTAATCCTGTAGTGCCAAAAATGAAAAGGATATAATAAATTTTAAGTTTATCATTCATGGTGTAATTCAATACCGGGAAAAAAAAGAAAAGGAAAGCAAGGGCAAGCAGGTTGATGAAAACCGGGTGAAAAAGAGTGGAGATAAAAAGAGCGGTTTTGCGGTTCATTAAATCAAGATCACATCAGTGAATCCACAATTTCTTCCACGCTTATTCCTTCGGCTTCGGCTTTATAATTTTTGATCAGGCGGTGACGCAT
>JBIOHI010000011.1:0-18504 GCA_044448845.1 Bacteroidia bacterium | reverse complement strand
GTTGTAATACTGCATGCTAAGCCCTTTCCGCGGGATATTGAAATGCAGTTGAAAGAAAAACTGGCGACAAGAATTTCGAAATACGAAGTGCCGAAAAAAATTTATTTCACTGCTTTTTTCGAGAAAACAGCCAGCGGAAAAATCGATAAAACGCAAACTCTGAGAAACCTCCCTGAGAGTCAGGTTTGAGTGAAATTTTTCCACAAAAAAGATTTGATGAAAATAAGTTCCCAAAAATTTTAAATTCGCGGGAAATTCAAACCCGAAAAAAATATGTATTGGACACTCGAATTGGCTTCTTATTTAGATGATGCGCCCTGGCCCGCAACAAAGGATGAACTGATTGACTATGGCATTCGTTCGGGTGCTCCTCTCGAGGTGATCGAAAACCTGCAGGAACTCGAAGATGATGGGGAGCCGTTTGAAAGCATCGAGGAAGTCTGGCCTGATTATCCGACCAACGAAGATTATTTTTATAACCAGGACGAGTTATAACTTTTTAAGACCCTGTAATTTCTTCTTTCAAAAACTCCGGCCGGTATTTTTTCATCTCCGGATTAATATCATCCGAAATATTCACGGAGTAGCGCAAACCCGCTCCCTGCCCAATCACACGAACAAGTTTCAAATCGGTTAGCAGTGTAAAATCACGCTGGATGGTTTTTCGGTTGCAATCAAATTCGGTCACCAGGTCCTTGGTGGAAATGAATCCTTTGTTCTGGATGAAGTACATGATCAGTTTCTGGCGTTTATTCAAAACCGAGTCATCTATCTCTTTCAGTTTATACCCGTTCTCAAACACAAAGTTCATCACGTTCTTCTGCCTCACGTTCAACCGTTCGAATTCAACCTGCTTGCGGTAATAGGACTTCAATAAATTTTTCAATCGGAGCAAATGTTCCCCGTACCGTTTCATTCCGAACCGGAAAGCTCCGTTCATATCCTCCTGCTGGCGAGGGTTTGGTTTCGGGTCATTTTCAAAAGTGAAAGACCTGTATTCATTTCTGTGTTGGAAGATCTCCTGATCGAGGCACAAGAGATTTTTAAGGTCGTATCCTTTTTTTCTCAGCCAGAAATGCTGAAGCAGCGAAGCCATTTTGCTTTTTGCTTCACTGAAAATCTGAAGCCCGAGCAAACGGAAATGGAGTATCCAGCTTTGATGGATCGGGTGAAAATCGGTGTCGTTATTCAAAAAATCAAACAGCGATTCGATCTCCATTTCACTGGCATAAGCAAGTTTTTCGGGCACTTTCAATTTGTGCGAAGTGAACAGGTTGATATCCTCGCGGTTATTGTATACATCGCTGATGAGCAATTTCTGAAGGTGGAATATCATACCGATGGAAAGCGGTTCATTCAATTGTGCTCCAAGCCAGGTCTCAGCCTTACCGAATTGTTCAGCTGATTTTTCGGAAAGCCCCTTGGCGCGGATGTTTTGGTGGTAAATATATTTGACCGTTTTCAGATCGAGTTGGTTGTGGTCGATCGCATTGGCATAGTAGTTCCGTAGGATGGCGCTGTTCTGCTGTTCGGCATTCAGGATCTTTTCGGGCAGATCAATGAAATCCATGATCTTCAAAAGTTCTTCGTGATGGCGGATGATGTCGAAGTGTTTCTCTTCAACTGCGAACAGAGGTTCGTACTTATGTATTAATAGCATCCGTTACGAATCTACTATGAAAACCGTTGCCGATAAAGACACTGGGTGCGAACATTCGGTGGATTACTCGGTGAATAGTGATGTTTAGAGAAGATGATACCAGTGTAATGCCTGTAAGCATTAACTATATCGGGTGTAAAAAAAAATCTACAAGCGGTATTTTTTGTGTTAATAATAAAAATGAGATAAGTAAAATTGGCTTTTATATCAGGAATCAGAAATTTTAAGAAAATTTTAGGTTATTGTGAAGATACCTTTAAAATCAATGATCTTCATGGCTTATTTCGGTAAAAAAATCATTCAACCGGTTTCAGGCAGAACCAAGTAATCATCCTTTTCGTAAATTTGTTTTGCAAATGGATCATTTCGACAGACCCAATATTTTGATCGCGGAAGATGAATCGAGCCTCGGGTTCCTTCTCAAAGAACATTTGCGGCTTGCAGGATTTACCATGCACCTTTGTAAAGACGGGGAAGATGGGTGGGAAGTTTTTCAGCACGAAAAATTTGACCTCTGTGTGCTGGATGTGAACATGCCCAAGAAAGACGGGTTCCAGCTCGCACGTGATATTCGTAACATCGATCAATCGGTGCCGATCATTTTTCTCACCGCCAATTCGGCTGAAGAAGACAAACTGAAAGGATTCGAGATAGGTGCCGATGAATATATCACCAAGCCCTTCAGCGTAAATGAATTCATTGCCAGGATCAAAGCCATTCTTAAACGTACGCAAAATAACCAGCACTCACTATCGCGCGAAGATGTGATCGTGAAAGCCGGAAATTATGAGATCGATGTGTCCAATCATACTTTAAAGGTGAAAGACAAGACTATCCGGATCAGTTCCACCGAGGCCGGGTTGTTCAAGATCCTTATCCTGAATAAAAATAATGTGGTTGCCCGTAATTCTATCCTGCTCGAGGTTTGGGGCCGTGCCGATAACTTCACCGCCCGCAACCTCGATGTGTACATCAACCGGCTGCGAAGAATTCTCAAGGAAGATTCTTCCATAGAAATTGTGAATATTCACGGTGCAGGTTTTAAATTAGCCGAAATTGCATCTACCGGTTTTGAATAAAAAATCTCATTTTCCATTTTTCATTTTAATTTTCTGCTCTGCAAATTTTTCTTTCGCACAAAGCAGTTCCGACAGTATTAATTCTCTTTTGCGCGGTGCAGGTGAAAAGGAAAAAATAGTTATCCTTTCCAATTACGCGAATCAACTGAAATTTAACAGCCCTGAGAAAGCGCTTGAATTTGCAGGGTTGAGCAACGAGGTTGCTTTAAAAATAAATGAAACAAATGTCCTTGCGAAAAATTACCAGCTCATTGGAGGTATTCATTTTCGTTCAGGTTCATTTGCCAAGGCGAAAGAAAATTTTTCGAGCGCGCTGAATTATTATGCCCAGCTGAAAAATGAAAAAGGAAAGGCCGAGGTCAACAATTCTATAGCTTCCATCAATTACGCCCAGGGAAATTTGCCTGCCGCGATCGAAGGATATTTATCTTCTTTAAAATATTTTGAAGAATCGAACGACAAAGCCGGAATGCTGGGTGTTTTGAACAGTCTTGGAAACCTGTACACGCGGCAGAATAATTTCACCAAAGCCAATGAATGCAATTTGCGCGCACTCAAAATTTATGAAGAATCTTCCGACAAAATGCGCATACAGGTAAGTTATGACAACATCGGGAACGTTTACATGCGGCAGGGAAATTATGTGAAAGCAAAAGAATATTACAACAAGTCGCTGAAACTGTATTCGGAAAATGAGAACAAGGCCGGAACTGCAAATACCTTGAATTTACTGGGTGATATTAATTCGAAACTCGGGAAGTATGAAGATGCCATAAAGAATTATTCGCAATCGCTTCGCCTTGCCGAAGAACTGAAAATGCAAATGCTGATGGTCTCCAATCTCAACGACATTGGTGAAGCCTATTTCAATAACGGGGAATATGAAAAGGCAATCAGGAATTACAATCAGGCGGTTGAGCTTTCAAAAGCCCTCGGGTTGAAGATCGAACTTGATAAAGCGTATAACAACCTTGCCGATGTGTACCGTGTTACCAAAGAGATCGGCAAATCAAAAACCTTTAACCGCCTGAGCACGCAAATGCAGGATTCGCTTTTTAACGACAGCATCGTGAAGCAGCTTGCAGATATTTCGCTGAGATACGAAGGAGAAAAAAAACAAACTCAAATTGAATTACTGTCGAAAGAGCAAGCTATACAGGAACTCGAACTCAACCGTGTGAGGCAGATCCGCAACGTTTTTATTTCAGCGCTGAGCGTATTGTTCATTCTTTTTATCGTGCTTATTTATTTCTTCCTGCAGAATAAACGCATCGCCAAAAATATCGAGAGGCAACGGAATGAGTTGCAGAGAAAGAATATCGAGATCATGGAGCAGACCGGAAAACTGAACCAACTGAATGCGGTGAAAGACCGTTTCTTTTCCATCATTTCGCACGACCTGAGAAATAACCTCACCACGATGAAATTGTATTTTGATCTCATCAGTAATCCCGAATACAAAGAATCAGAAAATAAAGAAGTGACGAAAAATATTTCTGCTTCGGTGGAGAATACGATTGACCTTCTTGAAAACTTGCTCATCTGGGCAGCCGCGCAGATAAAGGGCGTGCCGATACACATCCAAAAGTTACACCTGCACACACTCACGCAGGAAAATATGAATTTACTTCATAATGCCGCCTTCGAAAAACACATTGAAATACGAAATGAAATTCCGGAACAGGCAACCGCATTTGGTGATATGGACATGATCCGTTTGGTTTTAAGAAACCTGATCGCGAACGCCATTAAATTCACCCGCGAGAATGGATTGATCAAAGTGAATTCAGAAATTGAAAATGGTTTTTGCAAAATTATTGTTTCCGACAATGGAGTTGGAATAAGCCCCGAATCAATTGACCGGTTGTTCAACCAATTCTCAAATCCTACCACCAAAGGAACGGGAAATGAAAAAGGAACAGGACTCGGTTTGATTCTTTGCAAAGATTTTATCGAACGAAACAACGGGCGAATTTGGGTGGAGAGTGAAGAAGGGAAAGGAAGTAAGTTTATATTTGAGTTGCCGGTGAAGCAGTGATGGTAAGCAGTAATCGGTTATCAGTAAACCGTCAGACGCATTTCCGCGTCAGACGGTTTACTGAGCACCAACAATCGGGCATCTGGATTAATTTGCTTTTATCCAAAATTAAATTATATTTTGTAATCCAAACCAAATCATAAAAACATGAAACGCCTCATCACTATTTGCAATTTGTTGGTTGCAGCAGTTGCTTTCGCACAAAACGTAGGAATAGGAACCGCCACACCTGCTTATAAGTTAGATGTGAACGGAAACCTGAATATAAAAGGGGATAGTTCGATTTATATTTACGGTAACCGGGTTTTAAGTATTAAGGGTAACAATAATCTTTTTTTAGGTACAGGTTCAGGTAATTCCATTACCACCGGGTACGGCAATACTGCCAACGGTTACCAGTCGCTTTATTCCAACACCAATGGATATTATAACACCGCCTACGGTGATTTCGCGCTTTACGCTAACACTTCAGGTTGGTACAATACTGCTTTAGGATATAATACGCTTTATTATAACACGACGGGAAATTATAATACTGCTGTGGGACTGAATGCGCTTTATTCCAATATCACCGGAACATTCAATACCGCCAACGGGGTAGGTGCCCTTCAATATAACACCACCGGGAGTTCCAATTGCGCCACCGGGTATTATACTTTATATTCAAGCACAACAGGAAATTCGAATACCGCTTATGGTTATAATGCACTTTACTATAATTCCATCGGAAACAGCAATGTGGCAATTGGTGTTTGTGCTTTAAAAAATAATACTACATCAAGTAATTCAGTTGCGTTAGGTGATTCCAGTTTATTCAATAATACGGGGGCCGGAAATGTGGCTGTGGGAAGCAAGTCGCTTTACGCAAATACTTCAGGTTATTCCAACACCGCTGTTGGTTTCAATGCCCTTTATACCAGCACTACAGGTTATTTTAATACCGCCACCGGAACTTATTCCCTTTACTCCAACACTACGGGCAATTATAATTCAGCACATGGTATGTACTCACTTTATTCTAATTCTACCGGTATTTATAATACAGCCAACGGATGGGGAGCGCTTTACTACAACACCACGGGTAATTCAAATACAGCACATGGATTACAGGCGCTGTATTACAACACCAACGGCTCCAACAACACTGCCCATGGTTACGCAGCGCTTTTTCAGAACACCAACGGCTCCAACAATTCAGCCCAAGGTTATTATACACTTTTCCTTAATACCACCGGTAATAATAATACAGGAAACGGATATTATTCACTTTACTCCAATACCACCGGAAACAGCAATGTAGCGGTTGGAGTGGGTGCATTGAAAATGAATTCAACCACCAGCAACTTAGTAGCGGTGGGGGATTCGGCTTTGTATAATAATGCAAGTACATTCAATACGGCTGTAGGCAGCAAGTCACTTTATTCCAACACTTATGGTAATTATAATACGGCATACGGATATAATTCTCTTTATGCCTGTACTATAGGGCAAGGCAATACTGCCGGAGGAGTTTATGCCCTTTATTACAATACCACCGGTAATTACAATGTGGCTAATGGCTTATGGTCACTTTATTACAATACCACCGGTTATAATAACACCGCCAATGGTGCTTCTGCGCTTTTCAATAACACCACGGGTAACAATAATAATGCTTCAGGATTTTGGGCACTTTTAAATAACAGTACGGGAAGTAATAATACTGGAGTTGGCTATGCTGCAGGAATTAATATTACAACAGGTTCCAACAATCTTGCACTTGGAAGCAATGCAAAAGTTCCAAGTGCAACCGGAAGTAATCAAATCAGATTAGGTGATTCAACCATCACATATGCTGGCATACAAGTAGCATGGTCCATTACTTCCGACAGAAGATGGAAATCGGATATCCAGAAATGTAATTTGGGAATAGCTTTTATTTCGAAGTTGTCTCCGGTTTCGTATTACCGCACGAACGATGAAAGTAAAAAACGTGAATATGGTTTCATCGCGCAGGATTTAGAACAAATATTAAATTCATCAAATGCTTCCGACAACGGAATTATTTCGAAAGATGATAACGGAATGTACGGTGTTCGTTACAATGATCTCATAGCACCGATGGTAAAAGCAATTCAGGAACTTTCGGCAGAAAATAATCAACTGAAAAATAAACTGAGTTCGCAGGAAGCGGATATTGCTAAACTGAAATTGCAAATGCAACAATTGCAAAGTTTGTTGACGGCAAGTGCATCGTTTAAATAATTATCTATAAATAATTTCAGTTGGTTTGAAAAACCATAGCACGTTTACAATTCTCCCCGGGCTTACAGCACTTGTCCTGTCGAGCGGAGTCGAGACGCCAGTAAAAGCCACTGATTGTTCCCATTTGTCAATTCCAATAGAACTTACAAATCATTTCTTATAGTTTTTATGACTTGTTTTATACAACAAGCGGCTAGTTCTTTTACTCTTGCCCAGTCTTCTTGAATCAAAGCTTCTTTCTTTTTTCTACTCCATTTTTTAAGTTGTGTTTCCCAATTGATCGCTTCATGGTAATTTGAAAAATCTTGCCAATAAACCAATTCAAAAGGTCTTCTTTGGAATGTAAATGAATCCGGATTTGTTCCTTCATTATGTTCATCAATTCTTCTGTTTATATCATTTGTTACCCCAACGTAATACGAACCATCTGAGCATCGCAACATATAAACGTAAAGCAACTTGAACATTTTCATAAGTCAAAAATAAAAATTTAGAATCAAATTTGAATATTTCCCTCTAGGGTAAAGCGGAAAGTAAGCGGTTCTAAGCGTTCTCGACTCCGCTCGAACTGACAGCCAACGTAATTTCAGGAATAAAAAAAACTACAGCAAACAAAAAAGCCACCCGAAAAAATCAGATGGCTTTTCATTTTGAAAAATTAAAATTATTTTAACTTTCTTTTTTAACTTCGCCTTTGCAACAACTTTTCTTTCCTTTGCTTCCACATTTCTTCATGTCTTTCCCGCTGCAGTCGTCTTTTTTCTTGTCGGTGGTTGCTTTTGGTTCGGTGCTTACCGGTTTATCCGGAACAGATTTTTCAAACTGTGGAGGAGCTGCTTTTGCACTCTTGATTGGGGTTTGAGCCTGTGCTGCCAAGAAACCAAAGAATGCAAATGAAATTACTAAGATTATTTTTTTCATACTTCTGAAATTTTGCTCAAAGATAAGCATTTTTAAATTTCTGCAAGAACGGTCTTTCCACCTTTCACCGCTTCGTTCAGTTTTACATTAACTTTTGAATTCAATGGAATGAAAATATCCACCCGCGAACCGAATTTGATGAATCCCATTTCATTTCCCTGCTCCACGTTTACTCCTTCCCTGAGGTAGCAAACGATCCGCCTTGCCAAAGCACCGGCGATCTGGCGAAACAAAACGCTCACGCCATTTTTATTTTCGATAACTACCGTGGTTCTTTCATTTTCCAGCGAGGATTTCGGATGAAACGCCACCAGGTATTTTCCTTTATGATACCGGTAAAATTTAACGATTCCTCCGATCGGGTTGCGGTTCACATGCACATTGAAAGGTGACATGAAAACCGAGATCTGGATCCTTTTTTCGTTGAAATATTCCGTTTCCAGCACTTCTTCTATCACCACCACTTTGCCATCAGCAGGAGAAAGAACATGTTTTTCATTTTGCTGAGCACTGATAATAGGATTTCGGAAGAACTGCAGAATGATGACCATAAAAATTATGGAGATAACCAGGAAAATATTTTGAATGATCTCGTTACCCGGGAAAATAAAATATACCGTTCCATTTAGGATAACTAAAAAAAGTAAAGTTAGGATGATGGTGTTTTTTCCTTCGCGGTGCAGCATAATTTTTATAAAATAAAAAAAGTCAGCACAGGTTAAGTGCTAACTTTTTATTAAAAAAGAAAATTAAATTCCAAATTTACCCCGAAGTTTTTCCACTTCGGCAACCTTGCTTATAGCCACGATGTAAGCGGCAATACGCAAACTCACTTTATATTTTATCGATGCCTGGTAAACGGCTTCGAATGCCTGTTTCATCACACGGTCGGCTCTGCGGTAAACACGTTCTTCCGTCCAGAAATAACCAAGCCGGTTTTGAACCCATTCGAAATAGGAAACGGTAACACCACCTGCATTGGCAAGGATATCCGGTACCACCATGATGCCTTTTTTATTTAGTATCTCATCTGCATTGGATGAAGTTGGGCCATTTGCACCTTCCACGATCAGTTTTGCTTTGATCCGGTCGGCATTGTCATGCGTGATCTGATCTTCCATTGCTGCCGGTACCAGAACGGTACAATCAAGTTCCAGCACTTCTTCATTCGATATATTTTTTCCGCCTTTATATCCTCTAAGAGTTCCGCCATTTTCATCACGGAATTTGATGGCTTCTTCTACATTGATCCCATCCGGATTATAATATCCTCCGGAAATATCAGAAAGTGCAAGAATTTTCATGCCTTGCATTTGCAATAGTTTTGCAGAGATGGAACCTACGTTTCCGAATCCCTGAACCACGCAGGTTGTACCCACCGGGTTGATTCCAAGCTTGGCTAAGGATGATCGTGTAGAAACCATCACACCACGCCCGGTTGCTTCCACTCTTCCGAGGGAACCACCGAGAACAAGCGGTTTACCGGTAACCACTGCAGGGGTTGAATGGCCGATTAGTTTTGAATATTCATCCATGATCCAGGCCATTTCCTGTGGCCCGGTTCCCATATCAGGAGCTGGAATATCTTTATCCGGTCCAAAAACGGTAAACATCATATCCGTGTATGCACGTGTTAATCTTTCAAGTTCGCCTTTCGACATCGATCTCGGGTCGCATTTGATACCGCCTTTACCACCGCCATAGGGAATTCCTACCACGGCACATTTCCAGGTCATCCAGGCGGCCAGTGCTTTTACTTCATCAAGGTTCACATCCATCGAATAACGGATACCGCCTTTTGACGGGCCGAGATTGGCGTTGTGAACCACACGATAACCTTCGAAAACTTTTGTCTTTCCATCATCCATTGTTACGGGAATATTGACGATGAGTGCCTTTTGTGGAGATTTCAGCACATTGTAGGAAGCGTCATCAAGACCAATAATGCGGGCTGCTTCTTCAAACCTCGACATCATAGATTCAAAAGGATTTTCTCCTTTATTTTTTATTGCATTGTCGTATATCATGCGTTAGAATTTTAAATTTTTAAAGCGGGCAAAAATACTACTTGAAACCTATATACAAAAACAGGATTAAACAGATGCGAGATTAAACTTCACAAGGTTCCTGAAAACATTGATCCTGCTTTGCATTTCATCTTCTTTCAGATCCAGCAATCGTTCGGTTCCGAATTTCTCCACGCAGAATGAAGCCATGGCAGAGCCATAAATGATCGCATTCTTCATATTTTCAAAACTGATGTCACCAGTTTTGGCGATATAACCGATGAATCCACCGGCAAACGTATCACCAGCACCGGTGGGGTCGAAAACATCTTCAAGTGGCAGAGCCGGAGCGAAAAATACTTCCTTACCATGAAACAATAGAGCACCATTCTCACCCTTTTTAATGATAAGGTATTTTGGTCCCATTTCCTGGATTCGGTAAGCCGCTTTCACGAGGGAATATTCTCCCGAAAGTATGCGTGCTTCTTCATCGTTGATGGTGAGCACATCCACCATTTTCAGAGTTTGATTCAGATCGTCAAGCGCCACTTCCATCCAGAAGTTCATGGTGTCCATCACCACAAGTTTGGGGCGGTTCTTCAAACGTTTGATCACATTTTGCTGAACTTGAGGAGTGAGGTTCCCGAGCATGAGGTAAGTGCAATCCTGGTAGGAATCAGGGATGACCGGGTCGAAATCGGCAAGCACGTTGAGTTCAGTGAGGATCGTATCGCGGGTATTCATATCCGTGTGGTATTTTCCTTTCCAGAAAAAAGATTTTTCACCTTTCTTTATCTGAAGGCCTTCTGTGGAAACTCCGTTGCTTTGCAGTTTACGGATAAACTCGTTAGGGAAATCTTCTCCCACAACGGAAACTAACTTGATATCTTTGGTAAAATAACTCGCGGCAAGCGAAATATAAGAAGCCGCCCCTCCAATGATTTTGTCGGTCTTTCCGAAAGGTGTTTCAATGGCATCAAAAGCCACGCTGCCTACAACTAATAAACTCATAGTAATAACATTAATAAAAAAAACGCTGCAAATATTGTGTAATTAATTATCATAAACTAATATTGCATCCCTTTTTAAAACAAACTCCTCAATAGCTCAGCTGGTTAGAGCGAGTGACTGTTAATCACTAGGTCCCTGGTTCGAGTCCAGGTTGGGGAGCACAAGTGGACAAGCCATCAGAAATGATGGCTTTTTCTTTTTACAGCAAGGGTTTGAAGTTTCTGCATCTTTTTAAATAGCACATTAAAATGTAAAATTTTTATTCAGACTATTTGTTTTCTATTAGAAAACTTTTATTTTTGTTGAGTGTTCAACATCATCACCCGAAGAACTTTGCTGGCATATGCTGAGAAATATCCTTCAGCTGCGAATGCGCTTTATGAATGGTATCATGAAATAGTGAAATCAGATTTTGATAATTTTAATTCATTAAAATCTGTTTATGGTTCAGCAAGTTTGGCTGGAGATGATAGGATAGTTTTCAATGTCATGGGAAATAAATATCGACTTGTGGTTCGCATTGCTTTTGAATATAAAACTATACAGATTAAGTGGTTTGGAACACACAAGGAATACGATAAGATTGATGTATCAACTATTCAACTTAAAATAAAATAATGGAACTATCAGTAATAAAAAATAAAACACAGTACGAAGCTTACCTGAAATGGATAGACGAAATGTTTGATAAAAAAACTTCACCTAAATCTACAAATGGGAAAAAAGTTGAGGTGGCCTTATTGCTTATTAAACAATATGAAGACGAGCATTACTCGATTCCATATCCTGACCCTATTGAAACAATCAAACTAAAAATGACTGAGCTTGGATTGAAAAACAAAGACCTTGTTGGAAAATTTGGAAGCAAAGGATATGTATCTTCTCTTTTAAGCGGCAGAAAACCATTAACACTGGAATTGGCAAAGCTTTTTCATCAAGAATTACATATTCCTGCGGAAGTTTTTTTTGGTTAACGTTTCAATCATTTAATCGAAACCTTAAACGCTTATATTTCTGATAATTCCATATTCAATTAACTCATTCTGGCTGCATATTTTGTCAATTAGGGGAGCCATATTAGACAAGAGGTCAAAATTGACCTCTTTCTTTTTTCTGAACCTTGTAAAGCCTTAATCATTTATATTCTTGAAGATTGTGACATTTTAAAGCGTTTTAGCTTATCCAAGTTTGACCTCTTTCTTTTTTTCTGAACCTTGTAAAGTCGTGTTTTTATCAGAGATCAGAGAAGCCAAAATACTTAATGCTGTGATTCGATAAGTTTCATTTTCAAACACGAGCATTCAGTAAACACAAAACTGATGTTTTTTAATACTTAAAGAAGGATCCCGCAAACAGCGTACGTTGCTTACGTCTATAAATTTATTCACACGTTTGCGTTATTCATTTTCTATAGTTTAATTTCACAAAAAAATATCCCATTGAAAATAATAGGCATAACCGGAACATTGGGTGCAGGCAAAGGAACCATTGTTGATTACCTCATAACCTACCACGGATTCAAACATTTTTCGGTGCGCGGCTACCTGATCAAAATCATCAACGTTCAGGGTAAAGAAGTAAACCGCGATTCATTGACGCATACAGCGAATGAACTCAGGTCGCAAAACGGTGCAAGTTTTATTGCAGAAGAATTGTTTAAAGAAGCAACGGAAACCGGCACCAGTTGTATCATTGAAAGTATCCGAACGGTCGGAGAAGTAAATGCACTCAAAGCAAAGGGTAATTTCAATTTATTTTCGGTAGATGCAGACAGGCAAATCCGGTATGAACGTATTTTGACCAGAGCTTCGGAAACAGACAAGGTCTCATTCGAAACTTTTTCGGAAAATGAAGAAAGGGAAATGAGTTCAACCGACCCAAATAAACAAAATTTGAGCGCCTGTATGAAACTGGCGGATTATCATTTCACCAACAACGGAAATTTGGAAGAACTTTATAAGCAAGTTGATCGGGCAATAGAACACACACAAACCTTAACGAGATGACTATTAAAACAGAAGAGAAATATATACGCCCGACCTGGGATGAATACTTTATGGAAGTGATGGAAGCCATCAGCAAACGTGCTACCTGTGGCCGTGGGCGCAGTGGTTGTGTCATCGCAAGAGAGAATCAATTGCTTGTTACCGGCTATGTTGGTTCGCCCGTTGGTTTGCCGCATTGCGATGATGTTGGACACCAGATGAAAAAAATGATTCACGAAGACGATAGCATCACCGAGCATTGTGTTCGTACCGTTCATGCCGAACAAAACGCGATTTGCCAGGCGGCCAAAAACGGAGTGGCTCTGGATGGTGCAACGCTTTATTGTCGAATGACTCCATGCCGGGTTTGTGCCATGCTCATCATTAACTGTGGAATAAAAAGAGTGGTATGCGAACGCAAGTATCACGCGGGAGGTGAAAGTGAGGAAATGTTAAAAATGGCTGGAGTCAAATTAGAATTTTTTCACGATGAAGTTCAAAAATACGAGTCGGTAAAGTAGAGTAAAAAATCAGAATTATATTCTTCAATGAAAGCATCACTATCCGTGGTGCTTTTTTATTTCCGAAAACAGGATTTCCATGACACACATCATTTTTGGGAATGAATTTAAAAATTATTGTTGCCGTGAATAAGATCAAAATTCACTTAGATGGATACTTTTAAAATTATTGTTTTGGCCAAGCAGGTTCCGGATACACGGAATGTTGGCAAGGATGCGATGAAGGCCGATGGTACGGTGAATCGTTCTGTTCTGCCGGCTATTTTCAATCCCGAAGACCTTCACGCATTGGAACAAGCATTACGGATCAAAGATCAGTTTCCGGGTTCAACCATTACCCTGCTCACGATGGGTCCTGTAAGAGCATCAGAAATTTTACGGGAAGGATTTTACCGTGGAGCAGATGACGGCATTCTTTTAACGGATCGGGCATTTGCAGGCTCCGACACGCTTGCCACTTCGTATGCACTAAGTTGCGCTATCAAAAAAATAAAAGACTATGACCTGATCGTTTGCGGTCGCCAGGCCATTGACGGAGATACTGCACAGGTTGGTCCGCAGGTTGCCGAAAAATTAGGAATACCTCAGATCACCTACACGGAAGAGATCACGTCACTCGATGCAAAAAAGATACGGGTAAAAAGAAGGCTCGAGCATGGGGTGGAAATTGTGGAATGCAAACTCCCGGTTTTGATCACTGTTAATAACACAGCTCCTCATTGCCGCCCGAGAAATGCCAAACGACTGATGAAATTCAAACATGCCACCACCATGAGCAAACAGCAGGAATCCGGAACAGATTACATGGCATCCACTGATACCAACATCGCTATTAAAGAATGGGGAGTTTCAAATATTGAATGTGATCCCGTTCAATTGGGCTTGAACGGTTCACCTACCAAAGTGAAAAAAGTGGATAACATCGTTTTTCAATCGAAAGAATCAAAACGGATCGAAGACCTCGATGAAGATATCAATTCATTGATGAAGGAACTGATCGAATCTCATATAGTAGGTTAATCAAAAGAAATTAAATCATGAATAACATAGCTGTTTATTGCGAATTTGAAGACGGAAAAATATCGGATGTAAGTTTTGAATTACTGAGCAAAGGTCGCCAACTTGCAGACCGGCTTCATTGCAAACTTGAAGCAATACTTTTCGGAAACAATCTTGCAGGATACGAAAAAGAAATTTTTCCCTACGGGGCAGATATCATTTACAAGGCTGATGACAAAAGGCTTGCCCCTTATACCACGTTGCCGCATACCACTATGTTGGTGAATTTGTTCAAAGAAACAAAGCCGCAAATTGCTTTTATGGGTGCCACCACGATCGGACGCGATCTTGGTCCCCGGGTTTCCTCGGCACTCGGAAGCGGACTTACTGCCGACTGCACCGAGTTGGAAATTGGTGATCACGAAGACAAAAAAGAAAAGAAAATTTATAAAGACCTGTTGTACCAGATTCGTCCTGCTTTCGGAGGAAATATTATTGCCACAATCATCAATCCCGATTGCAGGCCACAGATGGCAACGGTTCGTGAAGGCGTGATGAAAAAAGTGATACATGATCTGAAATACTGCGGTGAAGTGATCGATCTCGATGCAAAAGCATATTTGAAGGAAGAAGATCTTGCGGTAACAATTATTGAACGCCACATTGAAAAATCAAAGATCAATATTAAAAATTCTTCAGTCATCGTCTCCGGTGGTTTTGGCGTAGGTTCAACAGAGAACTTTCAAATGCTTCATAAACTTGCGGCACAGCTTGGTGGAAGTGTGGGAGCAACAAGGGCTGCCGTGGATGCAGGTTTTGCCGAACACGAAAGGCAGGTTGGTCAGACCGGGATCACCGTTCGGCCGAAACTCTACATCGCCTGTGGAATTTCAGGACAAATTCAGCACCTCGCGGGTATGCAGGAATCAAGCATCATTATTTCCATCAACCAGGATGCAAACGCACCGATCAATAAAATCGCGAATTACGTGATCGTTGGGAAAGTGGAAAATGTGGTCCCGAAAATGATCCGGTATTTCAAAGAAAATTCAAAATAATTTAACCCGTTAATCAAAAAGAAAATGGCAAATTTTTTTACGGATAACCCCGATCTGAAATTTCACCTGGAACATCCGATTATGCAACGAATCGTTGCACTTAAGGAAAATAATTACAGGGATAAAAATGAATTTGATTACGCACCGCAGGATTTTGAAGATGCGATGGACAGTTATACACAGGTGCTTGAGATAGTAGGAGAGATTTGTGGTGACATCGTTGCTCCAAATGCGGCATCTGTGGATCACGATGGGCCGACTTTGAATAACGGAAAAGTGGAATACGCAAAAGGAACCCAGGAAAATATTGATGCAATAGTGAAAGCGGGTTTGATGGGAATTTCCCTCCCGAGAAAATTTGGAGGATTGAATTTTTCCATAGTGCCTTATGTGATGGCAGCCGATATTGTTTCCCGCTCGGATGCAGGTTTCGCTAATATCTGGGGACTACAGGATTGCGCAGAAACGATCAGTGAATTTGCTGGTGAAGATCAAAAAGAAAAATATTTGAACCGCGTTTGCATGGGTGATACCATGGCCATGACTCTCACCGAGCCCGATGCGGGATCAGATCTTCAGGCGGTGATGCTTCGCGCACATTATGACGATGAAAAGAAAACCTGGTTGCTCAACGGGGTTAAACGATTTATTACTAACGGTGGCGGTGAGATTTCACTTGTACTCGCACGTTCGGAAGACAGCACGCACGATGGCCGCGGTCTTTCCATGTTCATATATGATCGCAGCAATGGCGGAATGACCGTGAGAAGATTGGAAAATAAATTGGGAATCAAAGGTTCACCAACCTGTGAACTGGTTTTCAAAGATGCACCGGCAGAACTTTGCGGGCAGCGTAAATTTGGTTTGATCAAATACGTGATGTCGCTGATGAACAGTGCCCGATTAGGGATTATTGCGCAATCGGTCGGCATCAGCGAAGCTGCTTATCGTGAAGCATTGATCTACGCCAACAAACGAATGCAGTTCGGTAAAAAGATCATTGAGTTTCCTGCCATTTACGAATCACTTGCATTGATGAAAGCAAAACTCACAGCTTCGCGTTCATTGCTTTATGAGACTGCGCGGTTCGTGGATATTTACAAATCGTTAGCTCATCTTTCCGGAGAAAGAAGTCTCGCCAAGGAAGAAAAAGATGAAATGAAAAAATACCAGAAGCTGGCCGATATGTTCACACCGCTTGGCAAAGCATTGGCTTCCGAGTTTTGCAACCAGATCGCTTATGATGCATTGCAGATCCACGGAGGTTCAGGATTCATGAAAGATTACCCGATCGAAAGAATCTACCGTGATGCACGTATCACCTCGATTTACGAAGGAACCACGCAACTACAGGTGGTGGCTGCTATCCGTGGTGTGACCACAGGGGAATATCTTTCAAAAATGAAAGAATATGAAAAGGAAATCATTAAACCGGAGACAGAATCGTATCGAAGAATTTTAGTTCACATGACCGAAGAATATGAAGAAGCAGAAGCAAGAGTGGTCGTACAACCTGCTGAATTCATCGATTTTCATGCGCGTAGATTAGTGGAAATGGCAGGAAATATTCTGATGGGATATTTAGTGCTTTTTGATGTGCAACGAAACCATGATTACTGGAAAACTCTTGAAGTATTTTTGAGATATGCACGTGCAGAGAACGCGAAGAATGCCAGTTATATTGGGCATTCCAATTTAAACGATCTCGGAAAATTTAAAATGAATTAATTGACGGGATTCCGAACCGGGGAAACAGGTTCGACCGGTTTGGAAAGTACCGTTCCTTTAATGGTCAGGTCAACTTGTGTATTTGCCGCATTTGATTTTACCGTAATATATTTTTGAAAATTGCCGGGCCGGCCATACGAATTATAAACCGCTTTCACTTTTCCTTTCGCGCCCGGAGCCACAGGCTCTTTGGACCATTCCGGGGAGGTGCAGCCGCACGAAGGCTGAACATTGCTCAATACCAAAGGTGCTTTCCCGGTGTTGGTAAAAATAAATTCATAAGCAGCCAACGTTCCTTCCTGGATGTTTCCGAAATCGTGAAGCGTTTCTTCAAATTTTATTTCAGCTTTGAATTGAGAAGAATCAATTTGCTGATTATTCTGTGCATTAACAGAAATGCTGACACAACTCACTAAAACCAGGAGTAATTTTTTCATTGTTCGTTTTTAAAATCAAAACCTGCATGAATGGCAACATCCATGCAGGTTTCAAAGTTTTTATAAACTAAATTTATTTGATCGTTTTGTCATTCTGCACCGGGGAGGTCGGAGTGGCCTGTTCCGGTGTTTTTACTTCACCTTTGATGGTAAGTATCACCTGGGCGCGTTTCGCGTTCGAATTCACAGTTACGCTTTTATTGAATGGCCCGGGGTTGGCAGCATTGAAGGTTGCTTTCACAAACCCTTTGGCGCCTGGTTTTACAGGCTCCTTGGTCCATTCAGGTTGTGTACATCCACAGGAAGCGGAAGCACTGGTAATGATCAGGGATTCTTTTCCGGTGTTTTTAAAAACAAAGGTGTATGAAGCCGGAACATTTTGAGGAACCGAACCGAAATCATGGATCTCCTGTTCAAAAGTAATGTCGGCCTGGTTCGGGTTTTCTGCGGGCGCAGGAGTAACTGTTTGTGCCTGTAACGCAAAGGCTCCTGAGATGGAGATGAATGCGGTGATGATGATTTTTTTCATGTTTATTATTTTTGTTTGTTTTAGTTATTTTTCAAATTTGATACCAACAATTGAATTTCCAAATTTAAGTATAACGCGCAATTATGCAACCCCCTCTTTCCTTAAAATTTTCTTAATAAATTTTTAATCCCGATAAAGTTTACCTTCGCGATTTCGATTCATTATTGAAAAATAGTTTTTAATGACCCATAAAAATATTGAAAAAATAAGTCTGGAAGAATTCAAAACCAGCGTTTTGAATGATTACCGCATAGCCTTCCGAAGCCGTCAGGCAAGCCTTCTTGGGAG
>JBIOHI010000010.1:0-18564 GCA_044448845.1 Bacteroidia bacterium | reverse complement strand
ATTTTGCTTTTTTACTTTTTTAATTGGAATAATAATAATATTGTTGGTTTCAAATGGTTGTAAGAAAGATGACAGCAACGGAAATAACAGCAACAATAGCAACAATAATCCAACAATTCAGGTCTCTACTTTAAGTACAAATGATATATCAAATGTAACATTAACTTCAGCAATTTGTGGAGGAAATATAACAAGTGACGGGGGAGCAAAAGTTACTGTTCGTGGTGTTTGTTGGAGTAAAAATCAAACACCTACAACATCAGATAGTGTTGCAAAAGACGGAACCGACACAGGAACTTTTACAAGCAATATTATCGGCTTAACAAACAATACAACGTATTATGTTCGGGCGTATGCAACAAATAGTGCGGGTACTGGTTATGGAAATATAATTTCCTTTACAACAAATGTAATTGACATTGATGGGAATGTTTACCACACTGTTAAAATTGGTACACAAACTTGGATGGTTGAGAACCTGAAAACTACAAAATTAAATGATGGTACAGCTATACCACTGGTGACAAATAATTCTTCATGGGCTTCTTTAGGATCACCCGGGTTTTGTTGGTATAATAATGACGAAACTACTAACAAGAATATATATGGTGCTTTATACAACTGGTATGCAACTGCCACAATTAATTTATGCCCATCGGGATGGCATGTACCCACTGTTGTTGAATGGCTGACTTTGATCAATTTTCTTGGTGGTGAACTTGGGGCAGCGCAAAAATTAAAAGAGAGCGGAAACTCTCATTGGTCTGGCGGATCTGCAAATAACGTGTCCGGATTTTATGCACTTCCGGGTGGATATCGTGCCGCCTCTGTGAGTTTCGCTGGCTACTTTTACGAAATTAATACAAACGGTTATTGGTGGGCATCAGATAACAATGGTTTATATGCCGATGATTTTATGATGCACGATACTGAAAGTTCAGTTGGTCATTCTAATGGGCTTAAGTCATGTGGGGCTTCTGTGCGATGCATTAAGAATTAGTGTTTATTTTTAAAAACTAACTTCCCGGATATACTTTATCGGGTTCAGTTTATTCAGGTTTAGCGTGAACGTAATTTTTCGCACCAAATGTTCGAATGAGTTTTCATTTTTGTAATTCGAATAATAATTCGAATAATAATTTTCTATGTCATCGGAATTGAACAGTGGGAAATTCACTTCGATAATATCTTCAAGCAACACCAATTTTAGTCCGGCAACATATTGAAATGTCGGAGTGTACGAATAAGTGGTTCCAGAAGTAGTGTTGGTACTGCTTTTACTGTTGATATATCCAAGGTCTGCAAATATCCTGATGGGAACCGGACCGGGGATCGTACTCACAAAATTTCCGCTGATCATCCAGCTGTCTGTGTAAAGAGGATTAAGAGGAATATGCATATTTCCGTCTTTCTCGATAAGTTGTTGTGAAAAAAAACCTTCTACTTCCGATCGTCCTATCAGCGCGTGATCGAAAGTATAATCGGAGGTTCCGTTGTTGCCCGTGGTATGATAATAATAAGGCGAAGGCATTTCTTTGGTTGGTGTCAAGAACGTGCCTCCGAAAAACCGCATATCTAATTTTTTCTTGGGCTGGTCGTAATGAATGGTTTGTTTGAACTCGGCAAAAAATTTCATCATTGTCACGTTATCGACAATGTTTTGAAAGGTTAATCTCAATGAATTTTTGTTGACAGCTTTTTTGTTGTTCATGAAATAACTTAGCTCATCGATCCTTGCGTTGGTCGCTGTTATAGTATAAGGATCATTATTCGAATTGATATTCCGGTTGTAAAGTAAAATAACCGATCGCAGTTGAATCGTGTGATCCATCACCGACCGTTCATCATCCTTATTCACATCAAAACGGAAGTAAGGTTCAATTTTATTGTAAGTATAAATATAGGTGCCTAAAGTCGAAGGAAAATAATTGAACGCAAAACGAGACCCGTTCACACCCATATGAATTTGCTCGAACACACCATCCGTGTTGATATGCCCTTCGAGGTTCAGGTAACCGACCACATCACTGGTCCCGAACGAATACATAGGAGCCAACACAAAATCAAATTTGCGCTGGGGCAAAAGCCCGTTATACAAAGCCATCCCGGCCATCGCTTTGTCATACATATTCGCCCCGATAATGGGAGCATAATAGATTTGCGTTTTGTATGGATTATCAATGTCGCCTAAAAATTTGAACTGGATCGGATTTGTTTTTTTAAAGATGCCATGAGTACGAATGGTGTTGTTGTTTCGGTAAATGTCAAGAGTGGTTTCGTAAGCGTCAATCCTCAATTTATCGCCAGGCGGGGTGTCGATCGAAATAATATCTTTACCGGTAAATCCTTCAAACCATTTGGTGGAAATCACACTGTCTTTGATCATCCTGGAAACAGGGAATGGAGCGGCAATAGAGCTTTTATTTTTAACGGTAAGAATATTTTTATGAAGGGAAACAATTTTATAATCGGGTTCAATATTGGAAGAATAATACTGGAGGAACCAATCCAGGTTCTTCCCTGTAAATTTTTTTGCATGATCAAAAAAATCGTCCGGCAATGGATGTCTGAATTTCCATTTTTCGTAATATGACTGCATCATGGCGTCAAACAAACTGTCGCCAAGGTAATCCTGTAACATATGAAACATCAGCGGGGCTTTGTTATAGATCATGGTTCCGTAATTCCTGTCGTCATAAGCAGTGGCGGGAAGATTGACGGGCTGATCCGAATTCTCTCTTGCAGAAAATAAATAATTCAGTTGCATGAATCCGAATGGTGACTCACCGAAAACCAGACTTCTTTTTCTTAAATTGATTTTAACTCCACGATGAATTGCCGGGGCTTTTTTGTATTCGAACCGTGTTTCATAATAGGTGTTAATGCTCTCATCCATCCAGGGAAAAATGCGTTCGTTGTTGGCAAGAATTCCGTAAAACCAGTTGTGACCTACTTCATGAATGATCACATCGGAACCGGCCTTATCCACGTTGGTGATAGTCGGGTATTCCATGCCGGCACCGGCTTTTAGGGGGGTAACTACAGCTGTTGCCACCGAATAAGGATATTCGCCAACCAGGCGAGAATAAAAACTTACTGCCGAATCGATCCAAAAAACAGAATTCTGTGAAGGATCAATATGGTATAAAAACGTATTCACTTTTTTCCCGCTTTTTAAGATCACCAGGCTTTGATCAACCAAAAATCTTTTATCGCAAAACCAGGCGAAATCGTGGACAGAATCTTGCAAAAAGTGCAGTGTTTTAAATTCTTTGGATGATTCCGGTGTCGGGAAACTTTCGGTTCCTTTTTTTGGTTTGGTTTTTTTGGCGGTCTTGTTATATTTTGTTTTTTGAAACAGCCATTTTTTTTCTTCTTCATTTTGAAGGTTTCCTGTCGCAGCCACCACATAATTTTTCGGAACAGTAATTCGTACATCAAACTTTCCAAACTCACTGTAAAATTCTCCTTCATCAAGATATGGAAAATAATTCCATCCGTTCACGTCATAAACTGCAGGCTTTGGGTACCACTGAGAGATACAATACAACTGTCCTTCATGGCCGAACCGGGAAAACACTTTAGGTATTTTTACTTTGAAAGGTGTCGTGATCTCAATCTGCTCACCGGGTTTCAACGGGGTATTCAGTTCGATCTTTCCAATATCAATCGTGTCGAGCAGGTACCATTTTACTTTTTCACCATTTACTTTAAAATTCAATGAATCGATCCATCCTTTTTGTTCCGGGGAAGAAAAATAGAAATCGGTGGAACCATTTTCAAGGGCCTGCCTGGCATATTCCGTTTCATTATTTTTATACGCATTCGGCCAAAGATGAATATAGATCACTTTCAGTGCATCAGGTGAATGGTTGGTGTAACTGATTTTTTCGAATGCTCTCAATACATGATTCTCATCGTCTAATTTCACATCGATGGAATAATCTGTAAGCTGCTGCCAGGGTGCTTGCAGGGTGGTATAAATTTTTTGGGCAAATAAAAAACCCGTTGCGGTAAAAAGAAAGAGGAAGATAATAAATCGGTTCATTCAAAAAATTGATTCGGCAAAATAAGAATTAATGGAAAGAAAAATAACGAAAAAGAAATTCTGTTATACCAATTCTTAATTCAAAATAGTCCAACGGCTATTTTGAATTTTAGAATGGTTAATACCGAAAAACAATAGGTTTAGTCTCCCGCTTTTTTTGCGGGAATGGACTGTTACATATTGCGTAACGGTATTATTTCTGGTTTTCGGGAGCCACGAAACTTTTCTTCACGATCTTTCTTTTGCGCTCCACGATAAGGTAGGAAAGGAACATTCCGTCTATGCTGCGGTTCACTTCGAGTTCGAAATTATTTTTTGCAAGCTTATACTTATCACCTAAAATACTTTCATCCATTGTAATGATATATTTTCCGTAAGGCAGATAGAATTCAAAGTTCCCTTCGAAATCGGTTAGTGTGTTAAATGTTTTATCGCCATTTGCGGTAATTTTTATTCGTGAAAGGTCAAACGGGGAAGTGGCATCCGCACGAATCGATTCACGGTCGATGCTGACTTTTCCTTTAATTTTTACTCCACGCACAAACGGAACATAAACAGTGCGGTCTTTATTCACCATTACACTGTCATTCATGTTGGCAAACCAACTTTCACTCATGTCGAGGCTTTTAGCCGAAATATACCACAATCCCATCGGGTAATTCTGCATACGGGCTTCTCCTTCTTCATTGGTGATCACATCATAGTTGCCAAGGGAAACCACTATATTCTCAACCGCCTGTTCGTTGCGGTCTTTCTTTCCGTTTCCGTTAAGGTCGTAAAACGCCACGAAATCCAGGTCGAAGAATTTCTTTTTCATGAACGGTATGGGTACACCAAATTCTTTGCGGATACCAAGGCCGATATATACATTCTGGTTCGTATAGGTTGAAGTATTTTCCCCTGTCGTTTGAGGATTGGTGAAATTATAAACATTACCGGTCATCAGGTTATAATTCATATTCACTTTGAACCTCCAACCGTCATTGCTGAAATAAAATAATTCAGGCAGGAAGCTTGCGCTCTGCTGATTGAAAGCATTATTATAATAATAATTCAGCCCGGTCTGGAGAATAAAATGAGTGTTCTTGAACAGGTACTGGTGTTGAATAGAACCCGAAAAAGTTTGCGGGGTTGGAGGGGTGTAGGACGTTAAAATAGTTCCGGGATTGTTCACCGGCATCATCGTATAACGTGCATTCAGCATGATGGTTTTGTAATAAATGATCCCGCTCCAGGTGATAAAAAACCGGTCATCGGTGTTCACCGAATTGAAAGGTTTATTGTAACCGCTCTGGATGGAAGTGGAAACCCGGGAGTTTTCTTTCACATCAAAATACCCATAGCTAAAACCCACACCGCGTGAGAAATAGGAATTGATGGCGTAATTATAGGTGTTGAAAAATGCCTGTGGCTGAAAGGAGGTATTTCCACGGTTGATATTTAATGATGCAGAGTTGGTTTGAGTGTAATTGCTTATAGGTGTGGAATAAAAATAATCTATTTTATTGTACCCGGATACCATAACCACGCTCATTCGTGAGTTCAGGATGTAACGGGTACTTTGGTTATAATAAGTTCGCTGTATATTGCTGTTGGAATAATCTTTTGTATTGATACCGAAACTCTGGCTGGTATTTAAGCGATTTTTTAAAAAACCTCCGTTGTAAGTGATCGAACTGAAATAACCGATCTTCTGCGGAAGGGATGAATTCGGATCGGTTTGGTTAGTGAGGGTAGTGGAAAAATTAACAAAGATTGACTGGTATTTGTAAAGATTAAATCCTGCCCTCGTGTTAAAGGCATCTGTTATGGTTTTCGAATAGGTGTTCTCACTTCTTCCGTATTCAAGATTAAGTGCATTTTGCTTAAAATATTTTAGTTCATAATTGATACCATATGAATAAGCAGTCGTACTTCCGGCCACGCCAGCATTATTGATATAAAATGCTCCGATCTTTTGTTTGTTCGTGATATAATAATCTGATTTGATCCCTCTGCCATATCCCTGGATCCCCATCATACCACCGCTGATATAACCGGCCTGAACGCTGCCCCGGCGATAATAATATCCCATGTAATACATACTGTTTGCCCATAAATTGTCGGCTGTATTTGAAGCGGTGCTTGATGTAGTTTGAATATTATAGATCAGCATCTTGTCCTGGGTTAACTGACCAACACCGCGAATGTTGAGTGTTGTGAAAGTGATATCATTCAAGATATTATTCACGTTCAGATCCACAACCATCGGCATACTTGACGAACCATAGGGATTAATTTTATTATCGCTCGATAAACGGTGAAAGGTTACTTTCTGACCAGAGGAAAAACCGTTTGCTCCACCGAGGTTAGGTTCATTGCTGTTCACAACAACGGAATAATTTTTCTCCTCGTTGATATTTTCCGGTTTGTGGTTCTCCACATCTACCCGGGTATAATTTCTTGTTCCCTGGAGGTATTTGAAATTGAATGTGAAAGTGGTATCTGCAAATGGTTTCAGTTGAAAATTATAGGTTGGATTTTTTAGTGGATGCTCATTCGAATCAGAAAGGATGGAATAAATACTGGTATTGGTAAGCGAAAGAGAAATAGGTTGACTTTCTGTTCCGGTATTCAAAACATTAACTTTAAAATTCGTCATGTTCGAATTGTTTTTGAAATATCTTTTTGAAGAAGGTTCTATACTGAGAACCCAACTGGTCTTTTTCTCGGTGAGGCCCCAGAAAAAGGTGTTGGAGAGTTGGATGTCATCTTCTGAAATAAGGTAAACCGATACCATGAATTTTGTGTTTCCAGAAAATTGTGTGGCAGGTAAGATCCGTACCGGGATAAATAAGGAATCACCGGGATCAAGTAAATGAAAAATATTGGAGTGGAACATGGATTTCCAGCCGATGGGGAAATCAAGTGACACCCGGAAATTGATTTTTTGCGAGGTGTTATTGGTAACTTTTAAAACATTGGAAATAATCTCACCCGGTTCCAGCTTTATTTCTTTGGTTAGAAATTCGGAAGTAAGATTATTAGATAAGACTGCCAATTTTGAAGGAGCCTTATTAATTAAGGAATCATTTCGGGTTTGAGCTAAAACCGAAACCGAAAAGAAAATCAGTGCGATTGATATGTAGGCTTCCTTTTTCATTATTCGGTGAGAAGGTATTTTAATCGCAACTGATAAATTCCGCTTCTTAAATTCAATCCGGGTATTAAGCGGTAATCTATATCGAAAGTGAATTCGTCATAGTTTTTAAGGTAATTACCCGGACCGTTGACATTGGTAATGCATGAGCCTGCCGGAACCGTTACTCCTGTGTTCTGAATTAATATGATCGGAACACCTGGAACAACATTGGTATTAAAGAAAGAATTTCCGGTAATTGGAGTACTGCATCGATTGCGAACACGAACCTGGAGTTGATTGATCTTCGGCCTTGCTCCCGACATAGTGTAGGAACTAAGGGTTTCCCATTCATCAGCCACAGGATTGGAATTGTTATCTATATAGATGATAAGATTCCATCTGCAATTCGGGTTTCCCGAAATGCTATTGTCAACTAGTACCTTCAACTGGCTTACTCCATTCTGAGTGATTCCGCCAATATACTTTCCGAATGAATCGAAGGTATAATCAACATTCCCTGAGCTGCTCAGCATTAGTATTACCTTGTCGCAGAACTGTGCAGAAGATAATTTGCCGAACAGGATGAGAAATAACAGCAATATGTTTTTTGCTTTTTTCAACTTTCGTGTGCCGTAAAATTTTTGTTCAAAAAGCCGGAAATGAGCAAGTCATTTCCGGCTTGATTGAGCGTTATATTGGATATTATTGGTCTTCTAAAAGAATGTACTGAACGTTCATCGTGTAAACTCCAGGTTGTGCATAAGAACCAGCAGCATTAGCTGTTACAAGGTCCAGAGCAGTTGTAGCGGCAGGGTTAAAAGCCATCGGGAAGATAGCTGGCAAACCAGGAAGAATGCGGTAGTCAATTGAATAGTAATAGTTACTGGTCAAACCACCGGCAGTAAGATAACTTCCGCCAGCAACACCATCAGCACCTGTTCCGGTTGTTCCGGCATGTCCTGCGATGTATTTGTCCAAAGTGGTAGGAGGAGTTCCGGCATTTGCAGGGTCAACGTACAAACTGTTCGATCCTGAAGGAGCAGCTACAGGAGGAAATACCGCACTGTAATCTTTAAAAAGACCAGTTGCAGCAGTTGCGTTGTTGTTAACCTGTCCTTGGCGAAGTTCAACTAAACTCAAAGGAAGTTTGTTGGTAGCACCACCTGAACCACCGGTTCCGTACTTAATTTGTTGATCCCAATAACCAGCACCTACGTTACCGTTTGAAATACCGATAGCATAAAGATCCCAGTTTACAGTGGAACTAACTTTTAAAATGGTTGCAGCATATCTGGTGATACCCGCATAATACTTGTTGATGTCATCAAACACAAAATCTAATTGTGAAGGAGTTGACATGTTTAATTGGAGAATTGGTTGCAAATCCATAGTAATGGTTACATCCTTCTCATCTTTCAGCTGTGCTGAGGCAATCGTGACCATCCCGGCCAGAACTGCTAATGTAATGATACATTTTTTCATGTGAATTTAAGGTTTAATTACAAAGCGAAGATACGAATGGATTTGACAATTCCAAAAATGGATAGCTATTTTTAGCAAATAAATAGCTGTTTAAAGGTTTAAATAGGAATAAAAAAGAAAATTATTTGCATGAAAAACAGCCATTTAGCACAAAAATGTAAAATTTTCAGCTATTTATACTTTTTTACTGCTGTTTAAACTGAATTATTCGATCTTGAATTTTAACTCTGCAGCTATTACTTCCTCTTTGCTGCCGTAATCAAGTACCCCTACTGCATCGTAATTACCTTTATCCAGTTTATCAGGAAGGTTGAAAAGGTAGTTGCGGGTATATCCCGGTAGAATGGTAAAACGTTTAACGAGTAATCGTTGAGTTTTCCCTGTGTTGGTATTTGTAAGTTCAACATATGCGTTGCACTGGGCTATACCGTCTCCGATATTGACCAGGGTTAGTTCAATACTTTTAGATTTACTTTCTGAATTGACCTGTAACGTGAAGTTTTTAATTTCAACCTTTTTATTGGCAACATTGGGTGGATTTTGGTATACCCAAACCCCAAAAGCAAAAACCGGCGTGATACCAAACGCAATTTTCTGGTCACTGGCTTCGGTTTCAAGTACTTGCCTTTCTTTTGCCTCTTCTACCCAGATGGCATTCCATACCGCCTTGTTTGATCCCTCAGTGTCGGGAATATTGACCGTCACCCTTACCTTTTGAGCCGTCCCTGGGGCCAGTTCAAAGAAGGTTGGAGAGAGATTCGTCCATTTGGATAAGGAATGTTTTCCCGAATCAGCATGTAGAAAAGTTGACCGGCCCGATTTGTCCATATCAAAATCTTTCATGGAAATTTTAAAAGAACGTTTCACTCGTGTTTCGTTGGTAACTGTAACTTCCTGAACTTTACTTTCTCCGGGTTTCACATTGAAAGTCAAATGGGCAGGTGAAACAGCGACACCTATATCTTTCATTGAAGTATCCGGAGGTAAAACCTGAGCCTGGAGCTTTCCACTGAATAATATGGCAGCCAATAAGATAAAAAATGCAAGTGTGTGATTCTTCATGGTAACAATTTTTTGTTTCGCAATATTAGCCTACCCGAATCTTTTATCATTCGGTTTTATGTTTAATTTATCCGCAGGTTAGCACTAACCTTGTCTTATTTTAATTACACGAAAACAAAGAGTTTTGAGCAGCGTTTGTAAGTTAATGAAAACGAAAAACAGTTTTAACGGTTATATTTGCCATTGAATATACAGAATTATGGAAGGTGAAGATTTTTTAGACGAAGACGTAAAATCTGATGTGGAGCGATATGAGAAGATGATGCGAAACAAGACCCGTGAATATTTCGATGCCGAGACCATCGAAAATATTGCGGATTATTATCTGGAGCGGGATCAACCCAAAAAAGCCCTTGCTGCCATTGGATATGGCGAAACCTTAAATTCCTATTATACCGCATTTCGTCTTAAAAAAGCAGAGATTTTAATTGAGTTGGAGAAATATGAAGAGGCACTCACCGAACTGGATAAAGCAGAACTCTATGAACCTTCCAATGCAGAATTGTTCCTCTTGAAAGGCGAAGCGCTCATGTGCAGACAGGAAGTTGCAAAGGCAAAAAATTGTTTTGAGAAGGCATTGAATTACTCAGACGAAAAGATTGATATGCTTTTCGAGATCGCTTTCATCCTGGAAGACAACGACTTTTATGAAAATGCCATTGTTTATTTCGAAAAAATAATCAGTGAACAACCTGATGCCGAGCAGGCCTATTATGAACTGGTTAATTGTTACGACCTGTTATTTAAATACGAGAAATCACTCGAAATCTGCAATAAACTTATTGATCTTGACCCCTTTTCTCCCGGAGCATGGTATAATATAGGTGTAACTTATTGTAAAACGGGAATGTTTGAAGATGCGATAGAGGCTTTCGATTATTGCCTGACTCTGGATGAGGATTTTGTCGTGGCACGTTCTAATAAAGCAAATTGTTTGGTGGAACTTGAAAAATACCGGGAAGCGATTGAAGAATATTTATTGACCCTAGACCGCGAAGGACCGGATGCCATTACCTTCTGCAATCTGGCGGGATGTTATGAACGACTTGGTGAGAATGAAACTGCCCGCGACCTATATGAGAAAGCATCAGCCAAAAATCCAAATATGGCGGAAGCCTGGTTCGGGCGAGGGATCACATTTGAAAAAGAAGGAAAAATAAAAGAAGCAGCCCAGTTTTTCAGAAGAGCATCCATGATAGAACCCGAGCATGCTGAGTATTTGCTGTTTCTCGCAGAGGCAGAATACAAACTCGGAAACAGTGACGAAGCAGAAGATATTTTCGCGAGACTGGTGGAAATCGATCCCGAGTTGCCAGATGTATGGCTTGATTGGTCTTATATCAAATTTGCCAGTGATGACATTGAAGGAGCCGTTGAACTGATGTTGGAAGCACTCAAAATAGAACCCGATTCATCATTCTACCATTACCGCCTGGCCAATTATTTATTCGTAAAAGGTTGGAATAAAGAAGCGCTACATCACTTGGAAACCGCGCTGATATTGAATTTTGAAGATCATTTTTTATTATTTGAAGTTTCACCCGAACTGAAGAAAATCACAGAAGTGACCAATCTTATTGAACTTTACCGAAAGTAGTTTTATCCTTGCATAGAATTGCACGAAAAAGCAGTTTCAAATTTTCATGAAATCATTTAATTTAAAACAATTACCCCAGCGAACGGCTAAGCCTCGCGAGAATGGAATTACTATGGTAATGGATAAAGGACTAAGTGTTCGCGAAACGGAAGACTTATTATCGGTATCCGGAAAATATTTCGACCTCGTGAAATTTGGCTTCGGAACGGCCGTGGTCACTGAAAAACTTCTTAAGGAAAAAATAAAACTCTACCAGACTAAAGGAATTCGTGCCTATTTCGGAGGAACACTCTTCGAAGCTTTTTTGATCCGCAAACAAGTAGATAATTATTTACAAGTGCTCCGTAAATTCAAATTGGATTGTGTCGAAATTTCGGATGGATCCATCGAAATCGCTCACGAAAAAAAATGTGAGCTCATCCGAAAGTTCAGCAAAGATTTTACCGTAATCAGCGAGGTGGGAAGTAAAGATTCCAACAAGCATTTTCCACCCCGCAAATGGATTGAAATGATAAAGAAAGAATTGAACTCAGGATCTTGGAAAGTGATTGCCGAAGGCCGCGAATCCGGTAATGTGGGTGTGTATAATTCCGATGGTGATGTGCATGGAAGGTTGGTTCATAGGATCAATGCAAAAATTGAACACGATAAGATCATCTGGGAAACTCCGCTAAAGTCGCAACAAGTTTTTTTCATAAAACAACTTGACGTAAATGTGAATCTCGGAAACATTGCTCCAAATGATGTGATACCGCTTGAAACGTTGCGACTCGGATTGCGGAGCGACACGTTTCATCATTTTCTTGATAAAAAATAAATTTTTTCATTTTTAAAACAAAAAATCATGACATTACAGGAACAAGTCAACGCAGATATCATCACCGCCATGAAGGCACGTGATGAAGTTTCACTCCGTGCATTGCGCTCACTGAAATCAGCTTTACTTCTGGCAGCAACAGCAGATGGTGCCGGGGATAAAATTCCGGATGAACAGTCCGTTAAAATTTTTCAGAAGCTTGCCAAACAGCGAAAAGAATCTATGGATATTTATACCCAAAACGGAAGAATGGAACTCGCAGCTAAAGAAAAAGAAGAAGTTGATGTGATTGAAAAATATTTGCCACAGCAACTCAACGAAGACGAGATCAAAATGATTTTGAAAGATGTGATCATGCAGGCCGGAGCCGCATCGGCTGCCGATTTTGGCAAGGTGATGCCCCTTGCCATGAAAACACTTGCAGGAAAAGCAGATGGAAAAATCATTTCAGGTTTGCTGAAGGAAATCCTAAAGTAAACCGTCAGACGCATTCCCGCCCGTCCACCCGTTCCGGTGTGGACGGTAATGATGCAGTCGCGCAGGTTGTGTCAGACGATTAGAGTGAAGATTCCCCCCTGACATAATTCATTTTTATTCCTTCAAAATAGTGCTAACCTTGCAGCTTAATCTTCTACTATGTCCAGCTTAAAAGAAGATGCTTTAAAGTATCACAGTAAGTTTCCTCACGGAAAAATTGAAGTTGTTTCCACCAAGCCCACCAACACCCAGCGCGATCTTAGTCTCGCCTACTCTCCCGGTGTTGCCGAGCCCTGCCTCGAAATTGCCAGTGATGAGTACAACGTGTATAAATACACCGCCAAGGGAAACCTGGTTGCGGTCATTTCGAACGGAACTGCAGTTCTGGGTTTGGGTGATATCGGACCGGCTGCTTCCAAACCGGTGATGGAAGGGAAGGCGGTGTTGTTTAAAATATTTGCCGACATCGATGTGTTCGATATTGAGGTGAACACCAAAGATGTTGATGAATTTGTGAATACGGTAAAAAATATATCCGGAACTTTTGGCGGCATTAATCTCGAAGATATCAAAGCCCCCGAATGTTTCGAGATCGAAAAAAGATTAAAGGAAGAACTCGATATTCCGATCATGCACGATGACCAGCACGGAACGGCCATCATCACCGGGGCGGCCCTGCTCAATGCGCTTGATGTGGTGAATAAAAAAATTGATAAAGTAAAAGTGGTTTACAACGGTGCCGGTGCTTCGGCAACTTCGTGTGCAAAACTGATGATGACACTCGGAGTGAAAAAAGAAAACCTCGTGATGTGCGACAGCAAAGGTGTGATTCGGGCGGATGATGAACACCTCTCCGATTCAAAAAAATACTTTGCAACCACACAGAATCTTCACACATTATCTGATGCAATGAAAAATGCGGATGTGTTTGTAGGCCTTTCGAAAGCCGATGTCGTTACTTCGGAGATGCTGCAAAGCATGGCAAAAAATCCTGTCGTGTTCGCTCTCGCCAATCCGAATCCCGAAATTAAATATGAAACGGCTGTCGCTTCACGCAAGGATATCATCATCGCTACCGGGAGAAGTGATTACCCCAACCAGGTGAATAATGTGTTGGGATTTCCGTATATTTTCAGAGGCGCACTCGATGTGCGCGCAACAAAAATAAACGAGGAAATGAAAATTGCCGCGGTGAAAGCTTTGGCAGCTCTTGCAAAAGAACCCGTTCCCGAAATTGTAACACTCGCGTACAACGAAAAAAATGTAACTTTCGGAAGAACGTATCTTATTCCGAAACCATTAGATCCGCGGCTTATCACAACCGTTTCACCTGCAGTTGCAAAAGCTGCGATGGATTCAGGAGTGGCACGTGTTCATATTTCCGATTGGGAAGCGTACAATAATATTTTGATGTCGCGGCTGGGGAAGGAAAGCAATTTTGTTCGTGCCATTCAAAACAAAGCACGGGAAAATCCGAAGCGCGTGTTGTTCACCGAAGCTGATACATACAAGATCCTTCGCTCTGCCCAAATTGTGAAAGACGAAGGGATCGCGATCCCGATACTTCTTGGTAAAAAAGAAAAGATACTCCAGATCATCGAAGAGAATAATATCAATTTGGATGGAGTTAAAATCATTGATCCGATGGAAGAAGAAGCCAAACGGAATGAATTTGCCGAATGGTTTTTTGCAAAACGCCAGCGCAAAGGAATTACGTTGTATGAATCAAAGAAACTGATGCGCGACCGTCATTACTTCGCACCAATGATGGTAGAGTTTGGTGAAGCCGATGCGGTGATCTCAGGACTCACAAAAAATTATGCGAGTACGATTAAACCTGCACTACAAATATTTGGAAAACAAAAAGACATTGACCGTGTTGCCGGGATGTACATCATGCTTACCAACAAAGGCGTCTTGTTTTTCTCCGACACCACGGTAACGATCAACCCATCGCTGGAAGATATTCTTGATATTACACTACTGACGTATAACGCAGTGAAGAATTTCAACATCAAACCGCGTATTGCGCTGCTTTCTTATTCTAATTTTGGTTCGTCCCCCGGAGAAACACCTACAAAAATGGCAACGGCACGAAAAATATTGAAAGCTCGTTATCCTGAAATGATCGTTGATGGCGACATCCAGGCGAATGTAGCACTGAATCAAAAAATGCTGCAGGAAAATTTTCCTTTCAGCGAACTGTGTGGTGAGCCGGTGAATACATTTATCTTCCCGAAACTTTCTTCGGGGAATATCGCCTATAAATTATTGCAGGAACTTGGAGCTGCCGAAGCTGTGGGTCCTGTCGTGCTTGGAATGAATAAATCAGCGCACGTATTGCAACTCGGCAGCAGCGTTCGCGAGATCGTGAACATGGTGAGCATTGCGGTGGTAGACGCTCAGTCGAAAGAAAAAATTACGGGTTAAATTTCTTTGTCAATTTTAACCGCAGAGGTCGCAGGCATTACGCAACTGTGTGCCGAAGTATTTCCAAGCAGGCGCAAAGAGTGCGGAGCATTTTTCTTTGCGTCAATCTGTGCTAATTTTCTCCGCGAATCTCTGCAGTTTTATTTTTAAAAAGAGAAATAATTCTTTGAAAATAAATTCCGGTTCGCTTTCACCCACTCTTTAATATAGTCTGCAATTTCGTGAGTGTTGGCCCCGGGGGAAAATAATTTTCCAACACCGATCGCATTCAGTTTTTTCATGTCATCATCCGGAATAATTCCGCCACCGGTAAGCAATACATCGGTAAGTTTTTCTTTTTTCATCAGGTCGATGAGTTTGGTGAAAACGGTATTGTGCGCTCCCGAAAGAATACTCACACCGATCACATCCACATCTTCCTGGAGTGCTGATTTTACAACCATTTCAGGGGTTTGCCGAAGACCGGTATAAATTACTTCCATGCCTGCATCACGCAATGCGGATGCGATCACTTTTGCCCCGCGGTCGTGACCATCTAATCCAACTTTGGCTACTAAAACCCGTATCGGTCGGTTCATTATTTTTAGTTTTTTATTCTGCGAAAATGTGAATGAGGTTCCTTCGATAAATAGGTATCAAAAAATATTTTTAATCCTTCCTCATTCATTTTAAAAACAACACTGGTGTCATTGCCATTTCTCATTACGCGAAATTTCGTTTCGCTTGAAGCAACAATTTTTTTGCTTGAACCATCATTCAAATGAACATAGGTATCCGATGTAAACAATTGAAGAAGCTTTTGGGAGTATGGTTTATTTTCTTCTATGGAAAAACTTTCCAAATCATTTTTAGAAAATTTGATGATGGTTACACTCCAGGAATTTTTTGAGTCGAGTTGACTAAAGGCATAGTAATTTCCAAACCTGGAAAAAACCACGCTGTCACCAAGAACTATGGGGGAAGAATTTTTTTCGGCAATTAATAAAATACTGTCCTTCCTGATAGAAATCTGTGCCGTATCTTTTTTGAAAAGATAATGGATCCAAGATTTGTTGTGTTCGAAATAATCTCCCCGCATCTCTTCCGGAAATGAACTTAATTTCTCACCGGGATAGCGATCAAAGTGTGCTGCACATCCTGATAAAATGATTGCTGCCCCAAATAAAATGACATTTATGTTTTTCATTTTGCAAATTTAATTAAAGCATTATTTAATCTCTTTATTGTTTCGTTTTTGCCAAGAACTTCTGTCGTTTCGAATAGCGAAGGACCCACGGCAACGCCAGTTAAACAAACCCGAAACAGTTGAAGAAAATCTTTTGCAGGTACTTCGCATTCGGTCAAGGAAGCATTGAATTGCCCTTCAGTTTTTGCAGCAGTAAATTCATTTATGGCTGAAAAATTCTTTATTAAGGTTTTTAAAATTTCAGGCGACTTTTCGTTCCATCGTTTTGCAATAACTGTTTCATCATAAATCTCGGGAGCGATGAAAAAATAAATTCCCACCGACCACAGTTCCTGGATAAAACTTATTTTTTGTTTGATGAGCGAAACCGCATGGTTGATGTATTCGTCAGAAAAAATTAACTGATGTTGCACTATCATTTTTTTCAATTCCGGAATCAATAACGAATTGTCCAAGTGACGAATGTAATGTTGATTGAACCATTTCGCTTTGTGCTGATCGAACTTTGCACCATGCTTTCCAACTCGTTCGATCGAAAATGTTTCAATCAATTTTTCTTTCGAAAAAATTTCTTCTTCCGTTCCGGGATTCCATCCGAGCAACGCAAGTAAATTAATTACCGCTTCTGGCAGATATCCTGATTCGCGGTAACCACTCGAAATTTCGCTACTCACCGGATCTTTCCATTCGATCGGAAAAACAGGAAATCCCAAACGGTCGCCATCGCGCTTGCTGAGTTTTCCGGTTCCTTCCGGTTTCAGCAACAAAGGCAAATGTGCAAACTGAGGCATCACACTTTCCCACCCGAGATAACGATACAACAAAACATGGATCGGTGCAGATGGCAACCATTCCTCACCGCGAATCACGTGCGAAATTTTCATCAAATAATCATCCACCACATTTGCCAAATGATAAGTCGGCATTCCATCACCTTTAAATAAAATCTTGTCATCGAGTTGTGCCGTGTTGAAACTTACCGGTCCACGAATCATGTCGCTAAAATCAACAGTTTCCATTTCCGGTAATTTCAAACGAATTACAAAATGTTCACCGTCTGCAATTTTTTTTGTCACATCATCTTGCGAAAGTGTGAGAGAATTTTTCATTGAGTTGCGCGAAACCGCATCGTATTTCGGATCCTTTCCTGCTGCGGTCAAACGCACACGCATTGCTTCCAGTTCAGCCGAAGAATCGAACGCATAATACGCTCGATCTTCTTCCACCAACTTGAGCGCAAACTGGTGATACATTTCTTTTCGTTCGCTTTGGCGGTAAGGCGCAAACTCACCTTCACCGAAACCAACACCTTCATTTGGAGTAATTCCCAACCACTTCAACGATTCTATAATATAATTTTCGGCACCCACTACAAGCCGTGCCTGGTCGGTATCTTCGATGCGGAGAATAAAATCACCGTTATTTTTTTTCGCAAAAAGATAATTATACAAAGCGGTGCGGACACCCCCGATGTGCAAAGGACCCGTAGGACTTGGCGCAAAACGAACACGAACTTTTCTGTTTGTCATTTAATGGAGCAAAGATAAAAATCTTCGGGATTGTTCGTTAATGCTAAATTTCATAAATAAACCTTTGTGGAAGTGAAAATAAAATGCCACAAAGGCACAAGGTTTCACTAAGAATTTCTTCATGCCTGCGCACCGAAGTGCTTCGGCACGCAGGTGTGTTTCTTAGTGCCTTAGTGGCAAAAAAAATATTTCTAAACCCAGCATGCAACGATTTAAAACTATTCTGAATCTTTTTGTTTGTTAAAAAAGTTTATCTTTGAATAGCCAAATCGTATTACGGTGAAAAAAATATTCTTGCCTTTCTTTTTGTTGTTCATGCTTGTTTCGAAAATGAGTTATGGGCAGTTATTACGTGCAATTAATTTTGAAACAAAAAATTATTCCAATTTATTATTTATTGACACCTCTAACCATAAAAATATATGGCAAATTGGTAAACCAAATAAATCAAAATTTGATAGTGCTTATTCAAAACCAAATGCTTTGGTTACTGACACGCTAAATCCTTATCCAATAAATGACACATCAAGATTTATAATCAAAAACAGTATAGGTTATGGGTACTTAGGAACCAGTTTAGGTTTCTATTACAAATTAAATACAGATTCTTTAAAGGATTTTGGTATGATAGAAATTTCGATGGATTCAGGTTCGCACTGGTATGATATAATAAGTAATGATAGTATTTGCCATTTTGCTATTTGGTGGCCATACACCAAACCAGTGTTAACTGGAAATACTAACGGTTGGGCAATGTTTCAATTAGGTCTTTCCCATTTTTCACAACTAAACTGCTTTGGTAATAACGGTTGGAT
>JBIOHI010000009.1:0-18827 GCA_044448845.1 Bacteroidia bacterium | reverse complement strand
TGATATTAGTGTAGCTTATATTAATAATCAAGATTCATTATATGTGTTGGGAAAACCTTATGCATCACCATTCAAAATGATCTCAAATCAGGATACCATTTATTTCCGTAATGGAATCATAAAGATTAAATATCAAAATACGCTGTACGAAAAAATTCCTTAATCGTTTAAGCATAAAAAAAATCCCCGACAATAAACTCATCGGGGATCGGTAATTTCAATTTAAATTTTAGCAAAACTCTTCAAAAGCTGCCTGGAGGTTATCCGAGATCATTTTCGGGCTGAAACCTTCAATGTGATGGCGCTCGATGAAATGAACCAGTTCACCGTTCTTATAAAGTGCGATGGAAGGTGAGGACGGAGGATACGGAGCCGTGTATTCACGGGCTTTCGCAACGGCATCCAATTCCTGTCCGGCAAATACCGTCAGTAATTTTCCGGGCTTTTTTGTTGCAGCCTGGAGTGCATTGAGCACCGCGGGCCTTGCGCTTCCTGCAGCACATCCGCAAACCGAATTGAACACGAGCAGTTTGGTACCACTTTTTTCATTCAGTTCACTTTCTACTTCTGTTGGTGAAAGCAGCGACTTGAAGCCCGCATTCACTAATTCCTGCCGCATTGGTGCGACTAACATTTCTGGGTATGGCATATATTTTTAGTTTGTTGTTTGTGGTTTGATGTTTGTCCAACTACGCTAAAGCTTCGTTGGATTACAGTTTTAAAACACAAAGATAGGCCTCGTTGTTTTGATTAAAATAAATTTTTATATCAAAAGTGTAAAACCTACTTTTGCACACCATTTTATAAAATGAATATGAGTGAATCAAAAACCGAATTAAAATACAAAGTAAAAGACATCTCACTGGCAGAGTGGGGTAGAAAAGAGATCAGGCTGGCTGAAGCCGAAATGCCAGGATTGATGAGCATCCGCAAAGAATACGGAGCTGAAAAACCATTGAAAGATGCCCGGATCGCAGGTTGCCTGCACATGACCATCCAAACGGCTGTTCTTATCGAAACCCTGAAAGAACTTGGAGCGGAAGTTTCCTGGAGTTCGTGTAATATTTTTTCAACCCAGGACCACGCGGCTGCTGCAATTGCTGCTGCCGGGATACCGGTTTTCGCATGGAAAGGTATGAATGAAGAAGAATTTGACTGGTGTATCGAACAAACGTTGCATGCTTTCTCCGGTGGCCAGCCATTAAATATGATTTTGGATGACGGTGGCGACCTGACCAATATGGTTCTCGATCGGTTTCCACAATTAGTGAAAGGTATCAAAGGGCTTTCCGAAGAAACCACCACAGGCGTTCACCGCTTGTATGAGCGCATGAAGAAAGGAACACTTCCCCTTCCTGCCATTAACGTGAACGATTCGGTTACCAAATCGAAATTTGATAATAAATACGGTTGCAAAGAATCGTTGGTGGATGCCATTCGCAGGGCTACCGACCTGATGCTTGCCGGTAAAGTAGCTGTGGTTGCCGGTTACGGTGATGTAGGCAAAGGTTCTGCGCAATCTTTGCGCGGAGCAGGTTGCCGTGTTCTTGTAACTGAAATTGATCCGATCTGCGCGTTGCAGGCAGCCATGGACGGATATGAAGTGGTGACCATGGAAGAAGCATGCCCCCGGGCAAATATTTTTGTCACCGCAACCGGAAACGTGAATATTATTTCCGAAAAACATTTCAAGGCGATGCGCGATAAATCGGTGGTTTGCAACATCGGCCACTTCGATAATGAAATTGATATGGCATGGATCAACAAGACTTACGGTTCAACGAAGTTTTCTGTAAAACCACAGGTTGATATTTATAATGTGGACGGAAAAGAAATAATCATTCTTGCCGAAGGACGCCTGGTGAACCTCGGTTGCGCCATGGGGCACCCGAGTTTTGTGATGAGTAATTCATTCTCGAATCAAACGCTTGCACAGATCGAATTGTGGAAGAACAGCAAGAATTACAAGAATGAAGTTTACGTGTTGCCAAAACATTTGGATGAAAAAGTGGCGATGCTGCACCTTGATCACATCGGTGCGAAGCTTACCAAACTCAATAAAGAACAAGCCGATTATATCGGAGTAAGTGTGAACGGTCCGTTCAAATCGGATTCGTATCGGTATTAGAAAGTTTGTTGTTTGAGGTTTGTAGTTTGATGTTAAACCTGACAAAATAAGTAAACCGATTTGTTGAAAAGCAGATCGGTTTTTTTGTTTTACTGAGCCCTGAAATTACCTTTCAGGAAATCATCATAGGCTAATTTAATTCCGGTTTCTAAACTGATCTTTGGGTTCCATCCCATGTTTTTAATTTTTGAAACATCCATTAGTTTTTTCGGTGTTCCATCGGGTTTTGATGTATCATATTTTATTTCACCATCAAAGCCGATTATCTTTTTTATAAGTTCTGCCAGCTCTTTGATTGAAATATCCTCACCGCAACCGATATTCACAAATTGCTCTTCATTGTATTGCTGCATCAAAAGGTAGCATGCATCAGCGAGGTCATCAACAAATAAGAATTCCCGGAAAGGAGAACCGGTTCCCCAAATTTCAACAGGAGTCAAATGTTGTTCTTTTGCTTCATGAAATTTTCTGATCAATGCAGGCAAAACGTGTGAATGTGCTGGATGGTAATTATCTCCGTAACCGTAAAGATTTGTTGGCATCACCGAAATGAAATTGCATCCGTATTGCTTGCGGTAATTCTCGCAAAGTTTTATTCCGGCAATTTTTGCGATGGCGTATGGTTCGTTGGTATATTCCAAAAATCCGGAAAGTAAATATTCTTCTTTCAGAGGCTGTGGCGCAAGTTTTGGGTAAATGCAGGATGAACCGAAGAACATCAGTTTTTTAACTTTATTTAAACACGACTGATGAATGATGTTCGATTCGATCATGAGGTTCTCGTAAATAAAATCTGCACGAAAAGTATTGTTGGCGTCAATTCCACCAACTCTTGCAGCAGCGAGGAAAACATAATCCGGTTGTTCTTTTGTAAAAAAAACTTCCACTGCTTTTTGATTCGTGAGGTCGAGTTCGGCAGAAGTTCTTAATACGAAATTTGTAAAACCTTCGCGTAAAAGTTTTCTGTGAATAGCCGAACCCACCATTCCCCGATGACCTGCGATGTATATTTTTTCGTGCTTCTTCATAGTAGTTTGGTGATTCGTTAATTTATCAAATTATCATATCATCGAATCATCACATCAAATTTTACTCAAAATAATTCAACGTTTTAAACCCGGCATTTTTCAGAAATTTTTCTTTTTTCATTTCCTTCAGATCGCCTTTCATCATATCATTCACTAATTGTTCCAGCGAATATTTCGGTTTCCATCCGAGTTTTTGTTTGGCTTTAGATGCTTTACCGATCAGCATATCCACTTCAGTCGGGCGAAAATAATTTGCATCCACTCCAACTATTTCCTGTCCGATTTTTAATTTGCATGATGAATCCAGATCCAAAACTTTCAATCTTTTTTTATCAATGAATTTCACAAAACCTTTTTCATTTTTTCCGGTTCCTTTAAATTCAACCTGAACACCGACATCGGCAAATGCCATTTTCACAAACTCGCGCACACGGGTGGTTCGCCCGGTAGCAATCACAAAATCTTCCGGCTTGTCCTGCTGTAGCATCAACCACATGGCTTCCACAAAATCTTTCGCATGTCCCCAATCGCGCTGCGCGTTGAGATTTCCGAGAAACAGTTTATCCTGCATTCCCAGAACAATTTTTGACGCAGCTCTTGTTATCTTTCTTGTAACAAAAGTTTCACCACGGATAGGTGATTCATGATTAAAAAGAATTCCGTTGCAGGCAAACATACCATAAGCCTCACGGTAATTCACCGTGATCCAGTAGGCATATAATTTTGCAACTGCATAAGGTGAGCGCGGATAGAATGGAGTTTTTTCAGTTTGAGGAATTTCCTGAACCAACCCGTATAATTCGGAAGTGGAGGCCTGGTAAAATTTAGTTTTACGGGTCAAGCCGCAAATTCGAATTGCTTCCAAAATTCGTAAGGGTCCGATGGCATCTGCATTGGCAGTATATTCCGGAGTTTCAAAACTCACCTGCACATGCGATTGCGCAGCCAGGTTATAAATTTCATCCGGTTGTGTTTCCTGGATGATGCGAATCAGGTTGGTGGAGTCGGTGAGGTCACCGTAATGCAATTTCAGTCTCAGGTCTTTTTCATGCGGATCCTGGTAAAGATGATCGATCCGGTCGGTGTTCAGCAACGAACTTCTTCTTTTTATTCCATGAACTTTATACCCTTTGTTCAATAAGAATTCGGCAAGGTATGCTCCGTCCTGTCCAGTGATCCCCGTGATTAATGCTATTTTCATTTTTATTTAGCTTTTAGCTTTTGGCTATTGGCCTCCGGCAAATTTTATTTTTATTTCATGATCAAATTATCAAATCAGCTAATCATCAAATTAGTTCACCTCTTCAAAAAAACCGGTCTGCGTATTTTTTCTGCAATTATTCCAGTTGAAAATTTTTCCATTCATGGCAATATAAACTCCGTGAGGCAGCGTTTGAGCAAATGCAAGTGCACTGCCTAAATTGAACAAACCGTCTGAACTGTTGAATTTATAAGGGATCATCGCACCGGTGATAACGATGGTCTTGTTGGTAATATTTTCGCCAAGTACTTTGGCCGTGGTTGACATGGTATCCGTTCCATGAGTGATTATGATCCGGTCTTCATCGGCTTTGATACAACTTTCCATGATGATGTTGCGGTCATTATCCGACATTTCCAAACTATCAACGAGCATTAATGTGCGAACGGAAACATCCACCCTGTTTCTTCCGAGTTTCAGCACTTCATGGATGTGGGTGTCCTGGAAAAACAATTGCCCTTTTAGTTCGTTATATTCTTTGTCGAATGTTCCCCCGGTAACAAATATTCTGATCGTCATTCTGTTGTTGTAAAGATGCGAAACTAAGGAAGTAATGAGTAGTTTCAAACTTTGTGTAAAAACGGGTAATAAAAAGTTGTTTGATACTCGGGGTCAAAAATCTAATTTGCGAAGCTTTTTATAACAGATACATGTCAATATCAAAAACAGAAACCAACCTCGATTCCGTAGTTATAAGGTTTGCCGGAGATTCGGGAGACGGAATGCAACTCACCGGAACACAATTTACCAATGCTACCGCTTTATTCGGAAATGACCTCGCCACTTTCCCCGATTTCCCTGCCGAGATCCGTGCCCCGCAAGGAACTTTAGCAGGTGTTTCGGCATTCCAGATCCAATTCGGAAGTACGCGGATCCATACCCCGGGTGATGAGAGCGATGTTCTCGTGGCCATGAATGCAGCCGCATTGAAGGTGAATTTACCTAACCTGAAAATAGGCGGAGTGATCATTCTCAATACCGATGGTTTTGATTCAAAAAATTTACGCCTTGCCAATATTCCTGAAGATAAAAATCCATTGACGGATGGTTCGCTGAGCAATTATGATGTCAAAGAAATTGCTGTTACAAAAATCACCCGTGCGGCACTGGCTGATTCAGGCCTAGGCACCAAGGAGATCGACCGTTGCAGAAATATGTTCGTACTGGGACTTTTATATTTTATGTACCATCGCCCGATCGAAAACACCATAAAAATAATCCAGGATAAATTTAAAAAACATCCTGCTGTTGCCGATGCCAATATTAAAGTCATCCAGGCGGGATGGAATTACGGAGACACCACCGAATCATTTGCGAACCGTTACAATGTTTCACCGGCAAAGATGGAAGCCGGCATTTACCGAAGCGTGATGGGAAACCAGGCTGCCGCTTACGGATTGGTTGCGGCATCCGTCAAATCAGGATTGCCATTATTTTACGGAACATACCCGATCACTCCTGCTTCTGATATTTTACACGATCTTTCAAAGTATAAGAATTTTAATGTCCGCACTCTCCAGGCCGAAGATGAGATAGCGGGGATTTGTGCATCCATTGGTGCAGCGTTTGGCGGAAGCCTTGCCGTTACCGGTTCATCAGGCCCCGGAATTGCTCTGAAAACCGAAGCGATTGGTTTGGCTACCATGCTTGAATTGCCGCTGGTGATCATCAATATTCAACGTGCGGGTCCAAGCACCGGCCTTCCCACAAAAACCGAACAAGCCGATTTGCTTCAGGCATTCTACGGAAGAAATGGTGAGTGTCCCATTATTATTCTCGCGGCAAAATCTCCTTCCGATTGTTTCTTTACGGCATACGAAGCTTGCCGCCTCGCGCTCGAGCACATGATCCCGGTTATGTTCTTAAGTGACGGTTATATTGCCAACGGAGCAGAGCCGTGGAAATTTCCGAAGTCAGCCGACTTGCAAAATATTCACGTGGAATTTGTGAAACCACGCAAGCCTGAAGATGGAAAATACTTGCCTTACGAGCGGGATGAAAAATTATCGCGTCCCTGGGCGCTGCCCGGAACAAAAGGTTTGGAGCATCGCATTGGTGGAATTGAAAAGCAGGATATCACCGGAAATATTTCTTACGATGCGACCAACCACGAACACATGGTGAAACTTCGCCAGGAAAAAGTGGACAGGACTGCAAATTATATTCCTTTGCAAAAAATCGAGATCGGTGATTCAAAAGGTGACTTGCTCATCCTTGGTTGGGGCGGGACTTATGGGGCATTGACCACTGCAACGGAACATCTGATCAACGAAGGTTATAAAGTATCGCACGTTCATTTGCGCTATTTAAACCCGTTCCCGAAAAACCTCGGAGAGATACTGAAGAATTTTAAAACGGTGGTGGTTCCTGAACTGAACAACGGGCAGTTGGTGAAGATCATCCGTGATAAATATTTTATCGATGCCATTCCTTACAACAAAATACAGGGGCAACCATTCATGTCTTCCGAAGTGATAAATAAAATAAAAGAAATCCTTTCCTAATAAATGTGAAATGTTGAATGATAAATGTTAAATGAAAAAATAAAATGACAACAGAAGTAACCGATAAATTAACATCAAAAGATTTTTCTTCCGACCAGGAAGTACGTTGGTGCCCGGGTTGTGGCGATTATTCCATTCTCAAACAGGTTCAAACTGTGATGCCTGATCTCGGAAGACCTAAAGAAGAATTTGTTTTCATTTCCGGTATCGGGTGTTCTTCGCGTTTTCCATACTACATGGAAACATTCGGGATGCATTCCATTCATGGTAGAGCAACAGCAGTAGCTACCGGGTTAAAATCAACGCGGCCTGAACTCAGTGTTTGGGTGGTTACCGGTGACGGAGATTCGATGTCGATCGGTGGAAATCATTTCATTCATTTGCTGAGAAGAAATCTTGATATAAATGTGTTGCTTTTCAACAATGAAATTTATGGATTGACAAAAGGACAATATTCTCCAACTTCGGAGCAGGGAAAAATTACCAAATCAACTCCATACGGAAGTATTGATCATCCGTTCAATCCGTTGGCATTAGCACTTGGAGCTGAAGGAACTTTTATCGCACGTTCGATGGACCGCGACCCGAAACATTTGCAGGCGATCATCCGCAAAGGATACGAACACAAAGGAACTTCGATGATAGAAATTTATCAGAATTGCAACGTCTTCAATGATGGTGCGTTTGAAATTTTCACCGAAAAATCTTCGAAGAAAGAAGAAACACTTTTCCTGGAACAAGACAAGCCGCTTGTGTTTGGTGAGAACCTCGACAAAGGAATAAAGCTCGATGGATTCAAACCGGTGATCGTAAATTTAAATGAAACTTCGGTGAACGATCTTTGGGTACACGATGAAAATGATTTAGTGAAAGCAACGATGCTAACCCGTTTTCATGACGACCCGAAAACCGTTGGGCATTTTCCCCGCCCGTTCGGTGTTTTTTACGTGAATAACAACCGCGCTACTTACGAAGATATGCTGAACGAACAGGTGAAGCACACGATAGAAACCTACGGTGTGGGTGATCTGGATAAGCTGATCGCAGGAAAAGAAACGTGGGTTGTTAATTAATGTCAGTTCGAGCGGAGTCGAGAACAGTTTAAAGTTTCAGGTTTAAAGTTTAAAATTCTGAGAATACTAACTTCATAATTCGTTATTCCATTGTTCGATATTCCTTGGTTCATTTTTCAATCTGTTTCTCTCGCATCGGTGATGCCTAAGTTCAAAACGACCTGTTCAACCCAACGATCCAGCGGAATCGGATGTTTTATTTTTCATCACTACGATTGAAACCAATTTGGTTTCGGGGTGGAATCGGTTGCAGAACGAGTTGTTTGAGTACCTCAAAAATATCACGAATTTCTTTGCTGTGTTTTGAAACTTGCTTTTCCAATAACTCCAGTTTGAGTAAAATATCTTTATGAGTAAGCACCATTTCTTTCATTTTAATGTAAATCCTCATTATTTGGATATTCACGGTGATCGCTCGGTCACTTGATAAAATTCCAGACAACATCGCAACGCCTTGTTCCGCAAAAGCGTAGGGCATTTTCCTTGTTCCACCCCAACTTGATGTTCCAATTTGGAATATCAAGTTTTTAAATTCTGTTTTTGTCAATCTGAACATGAAATCATTTGGAAATCTTTTTATGTTTCGCTTAACTGCTTTATTCAAATTACTTGTCGTTACTCCGTAAAGATTTGCCAGATCCACATCGAGCATAATTTTTTTGCCGCGTATTAAAAAAAATTTGTTCAGGATTACTTCATCAGGTAAAGTGAGTGCATTCTTTTTCGTTTCATTTTTAGTTCTCATAAATAAGTTTTTTCTTATTCACAGGTTAGAAAACTAATGCAAAGTAGAAAATTAATTTAGAAACGCAAATACAGAATGATTGTTCTATTACTTCAATTCCGGTTAGTGTGACAGCTCCGAACTGACAAAACTAAAACGACCTGTTCAATCCAACGATCCAGCGGAAGCGGATGTTTTGCCCGTCAACGAATGGAGTGTTGCTCAGGTACCACGGCATATCAAAGCGAATGGTGAGCGGCCGGATCTCGTTTAAATTTCCCCAGCGTTTGATGGTAAGCGCAATTCCATTTCCGGCATCAGCCATCAAATGCGAACTGACACTGTTATCTTTTAAATTCGAAAGCGTGGAAGGCTGGAACTGGTAATCAATATATCCCGCATCTCCAAAAAAGTAGAGATCGAAATGAATATATTTATTAAATCTTTGGGGTGACAGCGGAATCAATTTATCAAAATCAAGTTCAGCGTTTAATGCCATTCCTGAATTCCCACGATTCAAATAATATTGTGTTCCGTCTTTGGTTACCGGGACGAGATATCCTGCATAACCGCGCAGATTCAATCCACCGGCAAACTGGAAATGATTGTAATCCGTTCCGTAACCCAGCCACGGTGTCGGAACAAATCCCCTTGAACGGGTAAATGCGTTGTCCATCATTTCTTCGCTGTTGCCACCGGCAAGATTCAGCATGCTTTCGGGAGCAGGATTGTTGCCGAACATACTTTGTTCAAACAACCGGGTATGTAATTCAAACTTCCAAATATTCAAGTGATTTATCCACGTTAAATTAACCCAGTTATAATCATAATCTGACAAAAATGAAGTTCTGAAACTGACTTTCACATTTCCATTTCCATGTGTATAAGCGAAGTTTTGTTTCAAGTCAAAATTCAAAGTATAATTTTCCATATTGGAATTCCATTGCTGCGGATAAAGCAAGTAATCAACATCTGAGTTATAAGCCCTCGCAATTGACTTCAGATAATAAGTGAATTTAAATTTATCCTGAGTGTATTCACCACCGATCTTCAACAGAAGTAACCCATCAATATATTTAAATTGCCCGATTCCCTGAAAATGATTTTCCTGGGGCAAAAATGAAAGATCAAAATTCACATACGTTTTTGAGTTGCCCGAATAATCCGTTGCCAACTTGGTGTTGTACCAAACAGTTCCGCTGAAATAATCATAAGTATTCAGGTAACTTCCCGTAAACTTCAAACCGGTTTTTATTCCGTCAACGCTGTTGTACCAAAGATCCGGCCTCCATTTCCACTGGTAATTTCTCCGGTCGGCTTGCTCAAATTTTAAATTATCAAATGAAAAGGTGTAGGGAAATTTCCAACTGTTGTCCAACTGGTCAACATCAGCCAACCGATGGGTGGGATCTATCTTTATATCCTTGATCTTATTTTTGGGGATATTAATTTCTACTTTATTTTTTTCATTCAGCAACCCCCATCCTTTCCACATCGGCAAAATAGTGGCATCGGTTTTCTTTTGGAAATAAGTATTTGGAATATGGAATTTATAATTCGAATCTTTTGTATAAACGGTGAAATCCAATGGCATTTGCATTTCGCCTTTGCGCCAGAATCCAATCGTTGTTGTTTCTTTATTCTTTCTATTGACATTCCAAATTGCGTAATCCGTTTTCTTTGTTGTCTCAAGCCATTCATCGAAGAACCAATTCAAATCAACATGAGTGTAATTGATAATTGAATTTCGGAAATCTTCAAAATACGGGTGGCATATTTTCCACTGGTCAAAATAATGCTGCATGGCTTTTAAAAATAATTCATCGCCCAAAACATATTGCAAATTATAAAGCATGGTTGCGGTTTTATAATAAACAAGCCCGTAACCTCCGCCATGATTCAATGCCGAACTGAAATCATCGCTGTGCGTGTTGAGCTGCATATCGTCACCATTCAAGGCTGTGCGCAGGTATGGAATATAAATTTGCTGGTCTTGCCGTGTGGAAGGATTTTTTTTTGTTGGCACTACTTCACCGAAAATACTATTCATGCACCACGATGTTAAAAATTGTGTGAAGCCTTCATCCAATGCAGCACGATAGGTTTCGTTGTTTCCCACCATTCCGAAAAACCAGTTGTGTCCGACTTCATGTGCAAACAAACCATAGTATCCCGGTGAAGTCCCGCCATCCAAAGTAAGCATCGGGTATTCCATTCCGTCATACGCATCGGCAACGATCATCTTCGGGTAAGCATACATGCCGATGTCACGAGAATACGTTTGAATTATTTTTGCGTTGAATTCGGCTGCATCCTGCCAGCCTGCAGCGTGTGGCTCCTGCGCCAGCCCGATACACTGAACGTTATTTCCATTTGGTAACGTAATGTTTTTTTCCGCAATTCGAAAAGTCGGGTCGGCAACCCAGGCAAAATCGTGCACATTCACTGCATGAAATTTCCACGTTTTTGTTGAACCGTCATAGGATTGTATAATGGAAGGAGCAGAGTTCATCGGTTTGTCTTTAAAATTTTTCACATCCAATTTTGCTCTTAGTTCATCAGGCATCACTTCATTCCTGTTTTGCAAAACTCCGGTGGCATCCATCACGTAATTATTCGGCATCGAAAGTTCCGCATCATAAGTTCCGAAGTCACCATAAAATTCTTTTCCCAAATGCTGGTCGGTTTCCCAGCCGAATTTCCTGTCGTACACACAAAGGCGCGGATACCAATGAACAACCTTGAATTGCTTGTTTCCCCATTTATCTTTTAACACTTGCATTCTTCTTCGCTGATCACCGCCACCGTCAAAGTAAGTTTTGAATTTGATCTTAAAAGTGATTTGTTGATTAGGTTGAATAGGTTGATAAAGTTCAACCCTCATAATTGTATTGTCAATGGTAATTTTTAATTTTTCATTATTAATTTTTAATTCTTCTATTTCAATTCCTTTTCCAGCTAATTCATACTTCCCGAACTTTTGTTTGTAATCATTCGCAAGGTTTAATTGCTCGAGATAGGAACCTTTCACAAACGCATTTTGGTACAAATGAAAATAAACGAAAGAAAGCGTGTCGGGAGAATTGTTGTAGTAGGTCAGCTCTTCTTCCCCGGTAATGATATCGGTGTTGTCATCGAGCGAAGCTTTTATTTTATACTGAACATCCTGTTGCCAGTACCCGTCAAATGGTTTACGATTTTTCCAGTAATACGGATTAGCTGCCGAGCGGTATTCATAATCCTGGGCAAAAAGATTGCTCAGAAAAAAAACGGAGATTAAAATCAGGAAAAGTTTTTTCATACACGAACAAAGTAAATGAACTTGCAATGAATCGCAAAGAAAAATTGGATCAATTATCCGACTTGTAAAATTTTCCTGCTGCGGTGATATTGTAAGTTGGCGTAGCAATTACGAACAAATACAACCCGGCCTGCAAACCGGCAGCCTGGAAGAGGTATGTGGTTCCGTTAAACAACTCGGTGATCTTGATCAACTGCCCGTTGTGATCGAACAGGTACAACTGGTAATAATAATTATACGGGTTTTGAAAAACGATGGTGGCATTGTAGCTGCCAGTGCTGTTCACCGGGTTCGGATAAAAAAGATAATTGAGCCCACCGGCTCTCAAAGCCAGCACCTGGGAATAATATCCACAACTATTGATGCGGTAATAATTGATCCTCGTCATATCCGGGCTGGTATGATCAAAAGAATTGTTGGTTCCCGAATAAATCTGAAGCACGTTTGAAAATAAAGAATCGGTTGCCCATTCGAGAATATTTTGTGAACAGGAACAATACGAATTGATGGTCCAGCTTAGATTAATATCACTTTTACCGGAACTTGCCATAAAACCTGAAACACAACCGGATTGTGCAAAAGCAAATTGATGAATGAAAAATAAACCGATGACAAGAAATTTCTTCACGAGGCAAATTTAAGCCATGCGAAATTTATTTCAATTATATTTAATCAACTTATTTTACAACTTCAGGAATTGGAGTTCCGGAACACCCGTTAGGAAATTCAATGTGAAGAAGTGCCGCCAACGTTGCTGCGATGTCAACCGTGTTCACCGGGTTGAAACTGCTGCCATGTGCGATCTTCCAGCCATACCAGATGAGCGGAACATGGGTGTCGTAATTGTAACCGGAGCCGTGGGTGGTTCCTTTACTTTTGTGTTCCACCAGTCCCGGGTCCAGCACATACATCACATCCCCCGAACGGCTTTGTGAATATCCGCGTTGAATTTTTGATATGGTTCCTTCGGTAAACAAATGATCGGAAAGTTGTTGAGCAGTGACCACTTCCGAAATCCCGTTAATTCCATTCAGAATTTTCGCAACTGAATTTGAAACCTCTTTGAGTTTCATTTTTTTTTCTTTGATCAGATCATGGTTTAAATAAACTTGATCGTTCATAATGCATGAAACCATGCTGTCGAATCCATATTCGTTTTTTAAACGATAATTTACCAGGTCTCCGAGAGTCTTGGTGGTAAAGGTTCCGGCAGCAATTTTATGTTCCGATAAATAGGTAACGTTTGGCGAGGCACCGTGGTCGGCAGTTAGAAAAACAAGTACGTTGTTTTTACCGAAGGTGGCATCGATAAATTTTAAAAAGTCTTCGATATCTTTATCCAATCGCAGGTAACAATCTTCCGTTTCGATAGCGTTGGTTCCGAACTGGTGACCGATATAATCCGTAGAAGAAAAACTCACGGCAAGAAAATCGGTGTAATTACTTTTCCCCAGGTTTTCGGATTTGATGGCAGCCATCGCAAGATCTTTCGTAAGTGAATTTCCGAACGGAGTTTTGCGCAACAAGTCAAAATTATTTCCGCGAAGGGAAGGAAGGTCGTGCGGGAAAACCGGGCTCATTTCTCCCTTGAAAGTTTCTTCGTATTCGTTGTTGTCTTCGGTGCTTTCAGTGTATTGATCAATGGGTAAAAGTGTATTCCATTTTTGAGAAAGATATTTGTCGGAAAGTTTTTGAGTATTGAAATCGTTCACCCAGGCAGGAAGTTCTTTCATGTAATAAGTGCTCGTGATCCAGTTGCCGGTAGCGCCATCATACCAGTAAGCCGCATCAGCACTTCTACCTCCCGGCAAAATAGCTCCACGGTCTTTCATCGAGATGGCGATCACTTTCGATTTGAAATTATTTGAATATTTTAATTCATCGGTTATCGTGGTTGAAATGAGATTTTGAGGCGACATCTTTCCTGCATCCGAATTACTGCCCACCGTTTCCACGTTAGGATCACCTGTGCAATAGATCGTGTCTTTGGTCATTTTACCATACCATTCATTCCCGATGATCCCGTTCACCGAAGGCGTTGCACCTGTGTAAATACAGGCGTGACCGGGAGCCGTGTTGGTTGGTACATAATTGAAATGCGTGTTCCCGCAAAAGAATCCTTCGTTCAATAATCTTTTAAAACCTTCATTGCCGAATTTCGAATAATAGCGAAACAGGTATTCGTATTTCATCTGGTCAACCACAATGCCCACCACTAATTTCGGGTGCTCAACGGAATTCCCTATGTTACTTTTGTTTTGAGCGAATACTGTATAATTAATGATAAGAGCAAAGAATAGAACAGCAGGGTGAGAAACTTTTATTATTTTTAACATGATGGATATTTATTCAATTTAAATCGAAGTGCATAATAAGTTGAACGGTTTTCTTAAAATTTTCTTAATTGTGAATTAACTGTTATCTTATTCTAAACTATGTCTTACTTTTGGTAAACAGTTAACCCATTGCAATTTTAACTAAAATGAGAAGAATATTATCAGAAATCACTTTGTGCGCTGTTATGGTGCTGTTTTCGGCAAGTTCCTTTAAACCGGCTGCCGAAACGGAAATGATCTTTTTTCACGGTACCTGGAAAGAAGCCGTACTGAAGGCAAAAAAAGAAAAGAAGAACCTCTTCCTCGATATTTCCGCTTCGTGGTGTGGACCATGCAAAATGCTTCACCGGTTCACTTTCACCAATGCCGAAGTGGCCGCTTTTTACAATAAAAATTTTATCAACGTGGAAGTGGACGGAGAAGTAGGAGAGGGAACGGAACTCGCTCAGCGGTTTCACATTGATGCTTACCCGACCTTAATTTATTTAGATAAAAATGAGAAGAACCTGATGACCGCCACCGGGTACCGGCCACCGGCAGATTTTATCGCACTGGGCAAAGAGGCGATAGGGAAAAAATAAAAAAAATCGCAAGGCAAATATTTTTTACCCTGCGATCTCATGATTTTTTTTCGGTTAGTCTTTTATCAGTTTAGCTGTGTAAACTTTATCGCCACTGTTAATTCTCACCAAATAAATTCCATTATTCCAGTTTTGCGCATCCACCAAAAATTCATTCCCGGTGAAGGAATTTATTTTCTGTATCAGCTCTCCGCGAATATTGAATATCTGAATTTCGGAAACAGCATTCGATGAATTATTCAACGTGACATGGAAAATGGTATTCGAAGGATTCGGATAAACAGCTAACGGTTTATCAGGGGCATCAAGTGTTTGAACTGCATTCACTAAAGTTCCGGAACGGTAACCATTTGCAGTTGCTGTTGCAATGGTTGTGAATGATCCATTGTCGGTCCTTCCGCTTGGGTCGATCACCATTCCGATGATGTGAATTTTATTGGCGTTCCAATTCGCAGGAAGGGTGAAGGTGAAATTATGAATGAATGAATCTCCATTGTTCACAGTTGAGTTGAATGCATTCTGCAATCCTCCCCATTTGGGGGAGATCAATCTTGCCACGTGATCATAAACCATTTTTGCAGCCGGAACAGGATTAGGAAGTAATTCAAATCCGCCCATCACACCTTTACCGCTGCCGCTGTAATAGTAATTTGATTGATTATAACTGGAAGTGGTTCCGGTGATGCTGTCTTCTGAAAGCACACAGGCAATTTTATAATTACCTGAAGCGGCCTGTAAAAATTTTGTGGTGAAACTGATATTCAATACACGGCTTGCACTGTTGTATTGAGCACCATTTGTAATTCTTGTAACAGGAGCAACCATCAATCGCGTAACGATATCAGTTTCCATAGCTGAAGGATCGAACCACGCACCCCGGTCAACTTTCACATTCGGAAAAGAGGTGGCAGCCATTCCTGCATTGTAGATCGAATCCATCATCGGGTCGTTGTTATGAACAGCTATTCCTGCAAACAACCCGGTGTATTTATCTTCCATTGCTTTTAAAAACACGGTACCCCGCGGACACCATCCGCACCAGGTTCCGGTGCATTCTTCAGCGATCACTAATTTACCGGCTGCAGGTACGACAGGATTTAAAACCAAACTTTTTGAATTATCGGTTGCGTCATTATCGGTTGTTCCGTTCACCGTTAAAATGGTTGCGGTAAAAGTATTGGAACCAGCAACAATGGTTATCGGGTTATCCATAATGATGGTGTCATAAGCAAGGGGAGCAAGGTTCAAACCGGAAACAGTTTTGGTTTGATTGATGCCGTTATAACTTACCTGAATGGAAACAGAGGTGATGTTTGTTGTTCCAAGATTCCTGATCTCGATCTGGGGAACTTTCATTTGCGTAGCCAAAAAACCCTGTACGTTATAAATATAGGTGAGCGCGGCATTTAATGTTGGGGTTGTGTATGGAGTATAAGTGTAAGTCACATCATCCACATAATATGAAGAACCGGCCATTGCATAAAGATCGATGGAAGCGATAGCACGATACGAATTAGTGAAACTTCCTTTCAATGTATTGTCGAGATAAATATCCCAGGTGTTTGAATTCAAATTTACCTTCACTTCAAATTTGAACCACTGGTTCTGCGTGTAGGGGGTTATGAATAAAGTTCCGGAAATTGTATTCACGAAAGTCAAACTTCCGAGCGAATCGAAGTTTGCATCAAATGTCCAGCCTTTGCCAACAGTGGTTTGTTCCTGCAAATTGAAATACCCTTTTTTACCGGAATCCACGAACATCCACATGCTGTATGAAAAATTTCCAGTAGTGTAAGGGGAACCGGTGAAAGGTAAAACCACATCGGTAGGACCGCCTGCAACAGATGAAAAATAAAGTGCATTCGAAGCGCTGTGTGATTTAGTATTTATGATCCTGGTGTCATCGCTTCCACCGGGCGAATGGCTCCAGGTGGTCCAGTTCGAATTGCTTTGCCCGAGATAAGCACCGGCTGTGTAGGAATCAAAATTGTCGGAGAATGTGGTCTGGCTTTTTGCAGTAAAATTCAGAACAACTCCCGCAACGAAAAATAGTATGAGTTTTTTCATAAATGTTAAAATTAGTTAAGAGGATCAAATGTAGGGAAAAACATTATTTATGCAAGAGCTCGAAAAAAAGTGACAAAACCGGTTCGATTGTTCAGATGTTCATTGTATCCAATATCGAGCATCAATTAATTACTCTTGCGAACTCAGCAAAACCTTCCAGGCATCTTCCACTTTTTTCTGTTCGAGAAAATGATGTGCGAGTTTGTGCAACTCAGTTTTCAGCGTTTCTTCCGAACAGGTAGCATGAATCTTTTGCAATTCTTTATTCATGCGTTTGAAAACTTCCACTGAATCATTGTCGGGCAATTGTTCCGTGTTTCCAAGCATCCCGAGATCATTTCCGGTTAATATCTTACTATTACTAATGGATTCAGGTAATTGATCTACTCCCATTCCGAAGGTCTTCAAAGGTTTCGGAACTTCAAACAATGCGTCACCATGTGCCCTGCAATACCAATCACCACCAAGGCGTGCCACAAGGTCTATTTTTTCCTGGTCGATCTTTCCGGTAGCGGTCATTACCTCTGGATTCACATGAATCAATTTCACTTCACAAATCACCAAATTTCCTGCACCGCCTTCTTCGCCAAGCGGCACTACCTGGTTCACCACGCATTCGAATTGCACCGGTGATTCTTTCACACGAGGGGGTTTTACCAACAAAGATATTTCTTCGGTGAAACCGGCTTTCACAAATTCGTTCACGCCTTTAGGATACTCGGTGCTTGATAAACTGGTTTGTTGAACCATGGCATAATTCACCACGTTGATCACCACTTCCGGAACTTCCTGCACATTTTCCAAAGTGTGCTTGATGGTGTTGTCGCGCACTCTGCGTGCAGGAGAAAAGATCAATACCGGTGGCTTGGAGCTGAATATATTGAAAAAACTGAAGGGGCTGAGATTCACATTCCCATTTTTGTCGATGGTGCTGGCAAAGCATATGGGACGAGGAGCTACGGCACCCTGCAGGATTCCCTGCAATTCTCCGGCTTTTATTTCAGAAGGATCGAAGGTGCGGTATAAAATTTCTTTTTCCATTTTCTTTAATGGGGTGGAGGCGTTGCATGCAAAGTGGAGACGTTGCATGCAACGTCTTTACAAAACTTCTTTACAGACGATCAGCCAACAATAATCAAGTAATAATTTTTTTTACCTTTTTGTGCGAGGATATATTTTCCGTTGATGAGATGATCAGTTTTAACAACCATTTCAGGAGATTCAACTTTTTGTTTGTTGATGCTAACACCACCACCTGTTATCATTTTTCTGGCTTCACCGCGAGATGGAAAAATATTTGTTTTATCCGAAAGCAATTCCACAATATTTATTCCTGATTCGATTTCCGATCGTGAAATTTTTGATTGTGGAACTCCTTCAAACACATCCAGGAAAGTTTCTTCATTTAATTTTTTTAATGCCTCTGCAGGTGCATTTCCGAATAAAATATTCGAAGCTTCCACTGCCGAATGATAATCTTCTTCGCAATGAACACGAATAGTGATGTCTTTCGCCAATGCCTTCTGTAAATGCCTCAGATGCGGTGCTAATGCTTGTTCGGCTTCGAATTTTTCAATTTCCTCTTTGGTCAGCAGCGTAAAAATGCGGATGTAATTTTTTACATCTTCATCACTTGCATTGAGCCAGAACTGGTAAAATTTATACGGAGAAGTTTTCTTCGGATCGAGCCACACATTCCCGCTTTCGGTCTTACCGAATTTGGTTCCGTCTGCTTTCGCAATCAAAGGAGTGGTCAAAGCATATGCATCATTCACTCCCGATTTTCTGCGGAGCAATTCGGTTCCCGTAACAATATTTCCCCAC
>JBIOHI010000008.1:0-20521 GCA_044448845.1 Bacteroidia bacterium | reverse complement strand
TCACCCTCCAGTTCCCTCTCCTTCGGAGAGGGAACTGGAGGGTGAGGCCATCTCTTCCCTCAATTCCTGAATTGCCTCATCTAAAATTTTATGAAACATCTCAAAACCAATTTCGGCAATGAAACCGCTTTGTTCTCCGCCTAATAAATTTCCGGCACCACGAATATCAAGATCGCGCATGGCCACATTAAACCCGCTTCCGATATCACTGAATTCTTCAATGGCGTTCAGTCTTCTTTTCGCATCTGTTGTAAGCATCGTCATTGATGGTACCAACAAATAACAAAAAGATTTGGTATTGCTTCTTCCCACGCGCCCTCGCATCTGGTGCAGGTCACTCAGGCCAAACATGTGCGCGTTGTTGATGATGATGGTGTTCGCATTCGAGATATCCAATCCGCTTTCGATGATGGTGGTGGAAACCAAAACATCGTAATCACCTTCGATGAATTTGATCATCACATCTTCCAGTTTATCACCTTCGAGCTGGCCATGAGCAACACCGATTCGAACTCCCGGACAAAGAATTCTAATGCGTTCTGAAATTTCAAAAATATCTTTCACGCGGTGATGAACAAAAAACACTTGCCCGCCACGATTCACTTCTTTCGTGATCACTTCTTTAATTAATTCATCATTGAACGCATGCAATTCCGTTTCCACGGGTTGGCGGTTTGGTGGCGGTGTGTTGATGATGGAAAGATCGCGCGCACCCATGAGCGAAAAATGCAATGTGCGCGGAATGGGTGTGGCAGTGAGCGTAAGCGTATCCACGTTCACTTTCATGGCTTTGAGTTTTTCTTTTGCAGCGACACCGAATTTTTGTTCTTCATCGATCACCAGTAAACCGAGATTTTTAAATTTCACTTCCTTGCCGATGAGTTTATGCGTGCCGATAAGGATATCAATTTTTCCTTCAGCGAGTTTTTTCAGAATTTCTTTTTGCTCCGATGATGAACGAAAACGATTGATGTAATCAACGTTGCACGGAAAATCTTTCAGTCGCTCTTTAAATGTCCGGTAATGCTGATTCGCTAGAATAGTTGTCGGAACCAGCACCGCAACCTGTTTCGAATCGCACACCGCTTTGAACGCAGCACGAATGGCAATTTCCGTTTTCCCAAAACCTACATCACCGCAAATGAGCCTGTCCATCGGGTGTTCCGACTCCATATCTTTTTTGAAATCTGCTGTTGATTTTACCTGGTCGGGTGTATCTTCAAACATGAAAGAAGCTTCAAGTTCGGTTTGCAAATAAGAATCGGGCGTGAATGCAAAACCGGGTTGCGCTTTTCTTTTTGCATATAATTTGATGAGATCACGCGCGATGTCTTTTACTTTTTTCTTGGTGTTGGTTTTTAATTTTTCCCAGGCATCGCTTCCTAATTTATTTACACGGGGTTCGGTTCCATCCTTGCCAACATATTTCGAAATTTTATGAAGGGAATTAATACTAACGTATAACAAATCATTGTCACGATAAACAATTCTCACTGCCTCCTGCATACTGCCGCTCACTACTACTTTCTCCAGTCCTGCAAATTTCCCGATACCGTGATCAATGTGGGTGACATAATCTCCCGGTTTGAGGTCGCGCAGTTCTTTCAACGTAATTATTTTACTTTTAGAATAACCGTGTTTTATTTTTCCGCGATAAAAACGATCGAAGATCTGGTGCTCGGTGTAACAGGCTAATTTCAGATCGTGATCGATGAATCCACTGGTGAGAGCGTGGTAAACAGGTTTGAATTCTACAGCCTTGTCCAGGTCATCGAAAATGGAATACAATCGTTCGATCTGCCGGCTGCTATCCGAAAAGATCAGGTTGAGATAAGTATTTTGCTGATTTGATCTCAGGTTTTCGATGAGCAGTTTGAAATTTTTATGAAAGACGGGTTGCGGTGAAATATTGAATTCAATTTGTTCAGACTTCTTAAAATAAAATCGTGTTCCAAATTCGATGACACGGAATTTTTTTATTTCATCAATAATTATTTTTGAAGAAATAAAAGTTTTTTCAACCGGTAAAAGTTTGTCTTCAACATCTTCAGTTTTGAATTTTTTATAAAATCCTTCCGCTTGTTCCAGTCCTTTTTCAATCCCGTCAAGACTTAGTTGCAGATCTTTCGTCCAAAAAATTACATCGTCATTCAGGTAATCGAAAAAATGCTGACGTGAAGAATTTTCCTGGTTGATTTGAACGTTCGGAATAATAAAAAACCGATCCACTTTTTTTACCGAAAGCTGGGTATTTGGATCGAATGTGCGGATACTTTCAATCACATCACCGTTCAGCTCTATGCGGTAGGGCTGGTCGTTGCTGAAGGAGAACACATCGACAATTCCGCCACGAATGGAAAACTGACCGGCTTCAAAAACAAAATCACTCCGTTCGAAATGATGTTCATTTAAAAATTCATTGAAGAATTCCAGGTCAAATTCCTGCCCGACCTTGAGTTCGTAGGTGTTTTTGGAAAGGTCATTTTCAGTGATTACCAATTCCGCGAGGGCATCGGCTGTGGTAACGATCAGTTCCGCATTCACCGAACGTTGGTTCAAACGGTTAAGTGTTTCCGCACGTTCGAGTATTTGCGAATTTTCGGGAACATGAATATGAAACGGGTGTTTGAATGACGATGGAAAAAACAGGACGGATTTTCCTTCAAGGAGATTTTCAAGGTCGGAATAAAAATACCTTGCCTCTTCGTCATCATTAAAAATAAAAAGCTGGGTGGAATTTTTTTCGTGGAACAGAGCGGCTGCCAAAACCGAATCGACCGAGCCCACCAATCCCGTCAGGCGGAGTTTTGCAAGGGGGGGTAACTTTCCTGCCAGTTCACGAAAACGGCTGCTTTCGCGGTAATGATTGATCAGTTCCTCTAAATTCACACGGCACTAATTCGAATGCGAATATAGGAATTTAAACAGAAAGGATCAGCGACAAAAAGCCATTTCGGAAAATAATGATGCTTTACATGGAGCCCATTAATTTAAGGTGCAGGACATGTGCCCTGATAGCGCTTAGCATGGTAGGATATTCGTTGTATTTAATATCAAATTGCAGGCAGGTTTCTTTCACTATTTTACTTAATTGCGGATAATGAACGTGGCTTACTTTCGGGAACAAGTGATGCTCCACCTGGAAATTGAGTCCGCCCACGATCCACGAAATGAACTTGTTTTTGGTGGCAAAATTCACGGTTGTCTTAACCTGGTGAACCGCCCATTCTTCTTCTATTTTATTCGTGTCGGATTCAGGGTTCGGGAATTCTGCCTGTCCAACGATATGAGCAAGCTGAAACACCAGGCTGATTGCAAAACCGCAACTGAATGCAAGAATCAAATATCCAACGATGGTATTTATCACTCCGGCAGTGAACATCGGGATAACAATGAAGACTGAAAAGTAAGAAAGTTTTGTTCCCCAGAATTTCAGGTGTTCGGTAAAACTCATTTTACGGATTTTTGTATCACTTATTTTGTGCGAAAAATATTTTATAAAATCCTGAACGAAAACCCAGCTCGGGTAACTGAGCATATAAAGAACCACCCAATAAATATACTGGTATTTGTGAACTTTGTATTTAGGATCATTTTGTGTTATCCGGAAAAACGGGCGGTTATTAAGGTCATCATCAACGCCATCGATATTGGTGAAAGAGTGGTGCATGATATTATGTTTTATTTTCCACATGAAGGTGCTGCCACCCATTACACTTAGCGAATGCGAAGAAAGATTGTTGAGCCACTTGAGGCGCGAATAGCATCCGTGGGCACCATCGTGCATCACATTAAATCCGATGATGGAAAGTGTGAATCCGAAAAGAATGCAAAAGAAAACCGAAAGGATAATTCCCGGGGAAAAGAAAACCAAAGCAACATAAAAGAATATGGCGATTGGGAACAAGATCAGGCTTTTTGAAAATAGTTTAAAATTTCCTGTTTGCCTGATATTATTCTCGCGGAAGTATCTTTCAACTTTTTCTTTTACGGAATCGAAGAATGGACTTTGCTTATTATTAAAACTGACTTTTGACATGGGGTAGCATTTCTTATATCAAAGGTACATCAATAAAAGCAGGATTCCCGATTTATTATTCCATGCACCTTTTACCTTCCATGTGGAATTTAAAAATTATAAACATTGAATAAAAAAAAACATGCCCGTAGGCATGTTTACAATGTAAAAAAAAATATCTGAATTTTGATCAGACGAGTTGAACGTTTACTGCGTTCAAACCTTTTTTACCGCGTTCTGACTCAAATTTCACTTTGTCGTTTTCACGAATCCTGTCGATCAATCCTGAAGAATGAACGAAGATGTCACTGCCACCCTGATCAGGTGTAATGAATCCGAAGCCTTTTGTTTCGTTAAAAAATTTAACGGTTCCTTGTTGTATTGTCATAAAAATTTTATAATATAAGCCTGCAAGGTAGAGGATTAAATCGGCATTAAATAATTTATTTTAACCCGTGGGAACCTTATTCAGAGCAAAAGTCATGGGATGATTTGGCTCAAACCCTTTCCTGGCAAAGTTCTACAAGAACCCCGTTGGTTGATTTCGGATGCAGAAAAACGATGAGTTTATTATCCGCACCGGCCTTGGGTTCCTCGCTGATAAAGGTAAAACCGGCTTCTTTCAGTCTTTTGATCTCCGAACGGATATCAGTCACCGCATAAGCAATATGATGAACGCCTTCCCCTTTTTTCTCAAGGAATTTTGCAATAACGCTTTCGGGTGAGGTGGGTTCAAGCAATTCGATCTTCGTCTCACCCGCTTGAAAAAATAGGGTGTTCACTTTTTCCGATTCCACCATTTCGGTTTTATACGGTTTTGAATCAAACAACTTGCTGAATAATTCCACTGAAGTTTTTGAATCCTTTATGGCAATTCCGATATGTTCTATTTTTCCGATCATTCATTCATTCATTCACTCAGTAAACCCCCGTGTAATTATGCGGTGAGATCTTTTTCAATTCGGTTTTCACAGCGGCAGAAATCTTCAAACCGTCAATGAATTTTGAAATTTCCTTATGCGTGATTTTTTTATTCGTGCGTGTAAGTTCTTTGAGTGCTTCGTAAGGTTTAGGAAATCCTTCCCTGCGCAAAACAGTTTGAATGGCTTCTGCAATCACTGCCCAGTTCTCATCAAGATCAGATTTTATTTTTTCTTCATTCAATGAAAGTTTGTTCATGCCTTTGATCACCGATTTGAAGGCAATGAGCGTATGCGCCATCGGAACTCCGATGTTTCGCAAAACAGTTGAATCGGTGAGGTCGCGCTGCAAACGCGATATTGGCAACTTGGCTGAAAGATGTTCGAAAAATGCATTGGCCACTCCCAGGTTTCCTTCCGCATTTTCAAAATCGATCGGATTCACCTTATGCGGCATGGCCGATGAACCGACCTCGCCTTTTACGAGTTGCATTTTAAAATAATCTAATGAGATGTATTGCCACAGGTCTCTGCATAGGTCGATCAGGATATTGTTGATCCGTTTCCAGGCATCGCACATGGCGGCAAAGTTATCGTAGTGCTCGATCTGGGTGGTGTATTGCGAACGCGCTAGCCCGAGTGATTCGATGAATTCGTTCGCGAATTTCACCCAATTTATTTTCGGGAATGCCACGAGGTGTGCATTGAAATTTCCGGTGGCACCTCCAAATTTAGCGGAATTCGGTACGGCTTTTAATTGCCTGAGTTGGGTTTCGAGACGCTCTACAAAAACTTTTATTTCTTTTCCGAGTTTGGTGGGAGAAGCTGGTTGCCCGTGCGTTCGCGCAAGCATGGGAATTTTTTTCCAGTCGTTTGATTTCGTTTCCAGCAGATCAATGAACTCCTGCAAGACCGGAATCATCACATCGGTATTGGCATGCAGCACCGAAAGCGGAACAGCGGTATTGTTGATATCCTGGGAGGTTAATCCGAAATGAACATACTCTTCAAGGTTTCCCAATTCAAGCTCTACGATTTTTTCTTTGATAAAATATTCCACTGCTTTCACATCGTGATTGGTGGTGGATTCGAACTTCTTCACCTTCTTAGCGTCTGCCATGCTGAAATTTAGATAGATCCTCCGCAACCGGTTTTTGGTTGAAGCGTTCAGTTTGCCTTTGATCCCGGGCAGCAATTCAACCAGCGAAATGAAATATTCGATCTCCACCAGAACCCGGTGATGGATCAATGCGAATTCCGAAAAGTAAAATGCCAGTTGGTCGGTTTGTTTGCGGTAGCGCCCGTCAACGGGAGAAATAGCCGAAAGAGTATCTAATTCCATCAAAAAAAAATTATGAGGCAAAAATACATTTTAAAACCATTCATCCGAATTTATCTTCCATTGCTTTTTCACAAAAAATTAAGTTGGAAAATTGAAATTGATGATGACATTTGCAGCTTAAATAATTCATTATGCGGCAATTTTTTAAATTTATGCTTGCCACGATCGCGGGCATTTTCATTTCATGCATTCTTTTTATCCTGGTACTGATCGGCATTATTGCTGCAGTGGCAGCAGGAAGCGGTGGTAAAGAAGTAACGGTGAAGAAGAATTCGGTGCTCGAACTCAAACTCAATTATATGATACCGGAGCGCACCTCGGCCAACCCGTTCAGCAATTTCGATTTTGCTTCTTTCGAAGGAAATAAAAATGCAGGGTTGAATGATATTCTGAAATGCATCCGCTCGGCTTCAAAAGATGAGAACATCAAAGGCATTTACCTGAATGTTTCCGTTTCTCCTAATAATTACGGCACACTTGAAGAGATCAGGGATGCGTTGATCGAATTCAAAAAATCAAAAAAATTCATCATCGCTTATGGTGAAGTGATGGAAGAACACAGCTACTACCTGGCTTCGGTGGCGGATAAAATTTATCTCAACCCGGCTGGAGAGTTATTGCTTAACGGATTCAACTACCAGGAACCGTATTTAAAAAATATGTTTGATAAGATCGGAGTGGAGCCGGAACTGATCCGCCACGGAAAATACAAAGCTGCCGGTGAACCTTTGATAGCGGACAAGATGAGTGATGAGAACCGGAAGCAAATTGAAACTTACGTTGGCGGAATGTACAAACATTTCATCGCTAAAATTGCCGAATCAAGAAAGAAATCGTACGATGAAGTTTTTAATATCGCCAACAAACTATTGATCCAGTGCCCGGATGATGCAAAAAAACTGGGAATGATCGATAGTGTGTGTTACGAAGATAATGTCACCGATGAATTGAAAAGATTGCTTTCCATTAAAGAAAGTGAAAAAATAAATTTCATTGGATGCAGCACCTATTCTCATAATGCGAAAGACAATTCCACGCTTACCTCGAAAAATAAAATTGCGGTTATCTATATTGAAGGTGACATCGTTAGCGGGGATGGAGAAGATGATAAAAGTGCAGGGTCCAAGAAAATTGCGGAGAGCATCAGCAAGTGCAGGAAAGATTCAACGGTGAAAGCCATTGTGCTGCGGATAAATTCCCCGGGTGGAAGTGCCTTGGCTTCGGACGTGATGTGGCGCGAAATTGAACTGGCGAAAAAATCGAAACCGGTTATAGCTTCATTTGGTGCGGTGGCAGCGTCCGGCGGATATTACGTGGGAGCACCGGCTAATGTGATCGTGGCCGAACCCAATACCATCACGGGTTCTATCGGTGTTTTCGGGTTGCTGATCAATGCACAGAAATTATTGAATGATAAACTCGGGATCAATTTTCAAACGGTGAAATTCGGTGAATATTCCGATCTCGGAACATTGGATCGGCCGATGACTGTTGCGGAAAAAGAAATTGTTCAGCGGGCCATTGATAAAGTGTACAATGATTTTGTTTCGAAAGTTGCCGATGGAAGAAAACTGAAAAAAGAATTCGTGGACAGCATTGCACAGGGCCGTGTGTGGACGGGTGAAGATGGAATGAAGATCGGCCTGGTAGATTCGATTGGCGGGCTCGACAAGGCAATTGCAATTGCTGTACAAAGAGCAAAACTCAAAGATTACCGCATTTCCAATTATCCCGAACCCAAAGAATTTTTCGAGAATATCCTTAAAACTTTGACCGATGATGTGAGCTTGTATTTCACCAAAAAGCAATTAGGTGAAGATTTCAAATATTACGAGCAGCTTCGCAAAGCCACACAAATGAAAGGAATCCAGGCGAGGATGCTGTGGGATGCGGAGATAAAGTAAGATTACAATCTTATCAAAAAGCAACTTTTGTTTATCGAATTGAATCTTAACTTTGTTTTAGATTAAACCGATTCAATTTTTCGTGAAACTCAAATTATTATTTCTTATATTGTATGCAGCATTCAGTATAAATTCTTACAGCCAATACGCTTCCATTGGCACGAAGTGGTATTACGGCATATCCAACCTTTCCGGGATAGAAGGATTTTGCAGCTATGAAATCATTTCGGACACAACTGTTTCAGGAGATATTTACAGCAAAGTGGTTTATAATAACCCAAACAACAGCCGGAAATATTCCTATTTACTATTGAAAGATTCCACGAAAACCTTTTACTGGAACGGCACAAAAAAATGTCTTCTGTTTGATACCAAATTTAAAAAAGGAGACACGTTGACTATTGATGCCAATTTTGTTTTCGCAAATAAAGATTCGAGTATAACCCTTCCGGTAAGGATCGATTCGATTTATTATATTTCCAATAATTCATTAAATCAAAATGATTCAATAAAAGTTTTTATTATAAGAAATACGAACTATCCGTATCCCAATTCTAATTTTGGGGAGTCCGGGTTGTACGTTGACAGGTTTATAAAAACGGGAAGCTACTTTGATCGTTTGGTCTTAAGTTTTGAACTTCCCTCAACAATGGATTATTATTTCTATTTGCGTTGCTTCAACACATTTGGCTATAATTATAAAATCAATCTTACAAAACCGGTTGCGTGCGATTTTAACAACACTGGAATAAATGAAATGATAAAAGAAAAAGAAAAGATTGAAGTTTTTCCAAATCCGGCAAGCAACGAGTTAAAGATTCAAACAAATTCTTCAGAAAAATTAATTGCTCTATTATTTGACATCACCGGGAAACAAATAACGGATCAAGCCTCAGGCGTGACTTTCACAAATTCAATTACAATAAACTTAAAAGAAATTTCTAACGGAATTTATTTTTTGAAAATTACAAACGAAAATTCAGGTTTGGTGAAGATGCAGAAGGTTGTGGTGGTGAAATAGTCACTTCGAGCCTGCCTGCCTCCCAAGGCCCTTGAGCGGCAGGCAGGTTTCGTTGGGAAGGGTTGGCGTGAGCGAAGTATCGAGAAGGGATTAGGAGTTTAAACCGTTCTCGATAAGCTCCTAACACAACCAACCCAAAACTACCCGAACTAATTAACGAACAATCGAACATCCGAACTTTAAACTCCAAACACCAAACACCTAACCCGGAAATTTACAATCTATCCTTTATTTCGTATTTTAAAAATGAGATGAATTACGATTTTCATTGATTAAAATCACTCAGGTAAATGTGATCATGCATCTAATTTCGCATGTACAATTAATTTTACCCGACATGAAAAAAATCGACTTAACTGCAATACTGCTTTTTATCTGCATGGCTGTATCCGCACAGACCTGGCAGCTTATGACCAGCAACACCACCGCCAATCTTTACGACATATGGTTTCTGAACAATACCACCGGGTTTGCCTGCGGTGCAAACGGAACTTTTCTTAAAACAACGGATGGTGGAACCACGTGGACATCGAAAAATTTAAGCACCACGAAATCACTCACAGGAATGCAGTTCCTGAATTCCACAACAGGTTATCTGTTCAACTACCAAAGTTTGGGAGCCAATGTTTTTAAGACAACAGATGGCGGCAATACCTGGAATGATATCAGTTTGAACCTTCCCACTTATTATAGTGGCGGAGCATGTTTTTTATCACCTGATACCGGTTTTCTAAGTGTTGGATATTACGGAGCAAGTTCTTATGCAAAAATTCTTAGAACAGTAAACGGAGGAGTGTCGTGGGATACCGTTTATTCCGGCAACGGCTGGATCAGTTTCGTGGATTTTCCGGATGGGAATAACGGGTACGCAACCGTGAGTGGAAGTGGAGTTTTAAAAACCACCAACCGCGGTGCAAACTGGATTCTCTCAACTGTTGGCGGTAATTTATGGATGTCTGGATTGTATTTTTTCACGAAAGATGTTGGTTTCGTTGGCGGTGGTGATTTTACTACAGGCGGAGGTAAGATATTTAAAACAACGGATGGAGGAACTACCTGGCAAACGGTGAATACTGCTTACAGTTCGAGCCGGATGGTATTTTCTGATGCGAATCACGGGTATAACATAACAGGTATGGGAACTCAACTTGTGGTTACTACGGATGGAGGATCAACATGGACACAGATTGCCACACCTTCAACGGATACGCTACACAGTGTTTTCTTCGTATCCCCAACATTGGGTTATGCCGTGGGACATCATGGAAACATTATCCGTTACGGAACTCCGGCGGGAGTTTCGGAATTGAGTTCGCGGGAAAATCAGGAATTAAAAATTTATCCAAATCCGGTAGCGAATGAATTGAACATTGAAACCTGCTTTTCAGAAAAATTAAATGCTCAGTTATTTGACATCACCGGGAAACAGGTAACCGAAAAAATTTCGTTTTCGAATTCTACAGCAATTAGTACACAGGAAATTTCCGGGGGAATTTATTTTTTGAAAATTACGAATGCAGATTTTGGATTGGTGAAAATGCAGAAAGTTATGGTGGTGAAATGAAAAATTAATAATGAAGAATTAGTAATTAATAGTTGAGTGTTGGGTGCAAAAGGAGTTTCCGATTTCGAACTTTTTTGATCAGCGAAACGGCCCTTTTAGGAAGGTTATTAGGTTTTCTGTCGAATTTTACTTTATTTTGATTGGAGCAGATCTTGTTCAGCTTAATGACCATCGAAATGAAAAAAAACATTCTCTTGATTTGTTTTCTCGCTTTAAGCATGAAGCTTTTTTCGCAACCCGATTTTTCCATACCCAACAAAACTTCTACTCAGAATGGAAAACACTATTTAAACCGTGGAGTTTATCCGGCAACCTCATTCAAACCTACTTTTGCTCCCGGTTCAACGAATCATATCTTTTCTAAATCGTCACTTAAATATCGCTATGATACATTGCTCGTGGAAAACTATGATACCATTGCCAATAAATTTTTCAATTCGAGGCAGGATATGTTTTTTTATGACGCTAATGGGAGACAGGTTGAACAGGTAAGCAACGGATGGAATCCCATTTCCGGAAAATGGTTTGTCACGGGTAAAAGTGATTTATTATTCGATGTTTATGGAAACTTTTCCCATATCTACATTTATGATTATGATACGATCAAAAACACTTTTGTGAATTATATTAAATGGGATATCACAGCGGATTCATCCCGAAAAGTTTTGAACGATATATTGGCATTCTGGGATTCGGGTAAGAATCAATGGGTGAATCAAGATAAATATGATTTTACTTATGGTGCTACCGGTAAATTATTGACACGGATCGGAACTATTTGGGACCAGGTTAAAAGCCAATGGGTGAATCATGATAAATACGATAATACCTATTCGGCTAATGGTTTAACAAGCCTGACTATTTACTATAATTGGGATACTCTTGTCAACTCGTGGGTCAATCCTAGTTTTATTGAATTTGCTTACGATTCTGCGGGGAGGGATACCTTTGAGACATTTTATACCTTCAATTCTTCGAACCAAAAAATCATAAGCAGCACCAGGCAAACCAAATTTAATTCTAAGGGTAGAATGACCTTGCAAATCGGTGCTGCCGACACCGGTAAATATTTTTATGATTCAAATGGTAACCAGATTTCATTTTACCATTTTTCTTATGATAATAACGGAAATATTTCTTATGCCAGTTCAACTTTATACACTTTTGACTATTCAATTTCAATCTCCGATGTTTGGCCAGTGTCAATCGGACCATACTCAGTCAATATGTGCACCGGCATTATAGATCAGCAATGGATAAACAACAGATGGGTGCCGCAGTACCGATCTACGCCCCATTATACTAAAATATATAATTTCGGAATGGAAGAAGTGAACAACCGGGAAACAATAACAGTTTATCCGAATCCGGCCACGAATGAATTGACCATTCAAACTGATTTGACGAATAAACTGAATGCTCAATTATTCGACATCACCGGAAAACAGGTTACAGGGATTGTTTCATTCATTAATTCAGTGAAAATAAATACAGAAGGAATTTCGCAGGGAATTTATTTTTTGAAAATTACGAATGCAGATTTTGGATTGGTGAAAATGCAGAAAGTTATGGTGGTGAAATAGTCACTTCGAGTAAAACATTGGGTGGGTTTTGCATTTGAGTTTGTATCGAGAAGTGATTCAAACCGCCTGCCAATCGAAGCTTCAGCGAAGATTGGTTCTCGATACCTGCCCGACTTCGTCATTCAGGCGGGTGCCCTTTTCAAATCTTACCCAATGCTACTCGAACTGACTTAACTGAACATTCAAACAATAACCACAAACCTCAAACTACAAACCTCAAACTACAAACAACAAACTATTTTTCAACACTCATAAACTCAAACTGCATTTCGTTCAATCGCTTGTAAAGCCCGTCACGGTTCATGAGTTCTTCGTGGGTTCCGCTTTCACTCACTGTTCCTTTATCAATAAGAACAATCTTATCCGCATCACGGATGGTGGATAAACGATGGGCGATCACAAACGATGTCCGGTTCTTCATTAAATTTTCCAACGCATCCTGAACAAGCGATTCGCTTTCGCTGTCCAGTGAAGATGTTGCTTCATCTAAAATTAAAATAGCGGGATCTTTCAAAATAGCCCGTGCGATTGCTACGCGTTGTCTTTGTCCTCCTGACAATTTTATCCCACGTTCGCCAACTACTGTTTGGTACCCCTCGGGAAAAGTGGAAACGAATTCATGAGCATGTGCTTTTTTCGATGCTTCGATTATTTCTTCATCCGTAGCATCCGGTTTTCCGTAAGCAATATTTTCCCGGATGGTTCCACCAAATAAAATTACATCCTGCGGAACAAATGCCATTTGTTTTCTTAATTGGCTCACGGGAAAAATTTTCGAATTACGTTCATCAAAATAAATTGTTCCCGAATCAGGTTCGTAAAATTTCAACAGCATCGAAGCGATGGTGGACTTGCCTGCACCACTTGGCCCGACCAGTGCCACCTGCTCTCCTTTTTTTGCCGTAAGAGAAATATCTTTGAGCACATGAACATCTTTTCGTGAGGGATAGGAGAATGCCACGTGATCGAAACGAACTTCTCCTTTCAAGATAAATTCCGGTTCTATTTTTATGTCACTCAATTCCACTTTTTCGCCATCGGCACGTAAAATCTCGCGAATACTTTGCGTGGCTCCCAAAACTTTTTGAAGTTGGGAGAACATCTCTGCAAAGCCTGCAAACGTGCCTCCAACGAACATGGAAAAAATTACAAACATGGTAAGCGAGCCGATTGTGAGTTCGCCCTGGTGGATCATGTTTGCACCGAACCACATCACAAATGCGATGGCACCGAAAACTAAAAAAATCATCAGTGAAATAAAAGCCCCACGGTAACGTGCATTGGCAATGGCTGTTTTTACCACGGCTAAAACACTTTTCGAATACCTGTTTATTTCACTGAATTCGCTGGTGAACGCTTTGACGATGGAAATTCCCTGGAAGGTTTCCTGCACGATGGTACCGCTGTCCGCAAGTTGATCCTGTGCGGTACGAGCCATTTTGCGAATTCGAAAACCGAGCACCACGGCAAGTATGGCAATGAACGGGACGACAGCCAACATCACCAACGCAAGCTTGGCGCTGATCCAGAATATAAATCCAAGCCCGATAATGAGCGTGAAAATTCCTCTTAAAAATTCAGCAAGCGTTAAGGAGATGGCATCCTGGATCTGTGAAAGATCGGAAGAGATGCGGTTGCTCAATTCGCCCACCCTTTTCTCCGTGAAATAACTCATCGGCATGCTGAGCAGTTTTGAGAAAACATCTTTGCGCATGTTGGCAAGCGATTTTTCACCTACCTCCGTTAGCAAATAAACGCGCATGTAGGAAAAAATAGTTTGAATGGAAAGCTGGCAAAAAATTAAAACAATGCAGGCATTCAAACTGAGTTGCAAAGACCTCAACCCGGAGGTCATTTGAATTCCGAAATTCATGGATGGCAGCGCAGTGCCGGGCGAGGCGGCATCAAGCATTTTGCCGAGAAGGAAAGGGAACAAACTTGTTGAAAATGCCGAGAGTGCGATGAACACCAAAGCTAAAATGAATTTCCATTTGAAGGGTTTGAGGTAAGTAAAAAGAACCAATGCTTCGCGCAAAGTTTCCCTGTTCACTTTTACTTTCGGTGATTCTTCTTTGAGATTACCGTTGCTGTTATAACTTCTTCGTCCGCCTGCCATTGCTTTGTTTGTTGTTCGTGGTTTGATGTTTGTCGTTGTGGTAGATTGAAAACGAAATCTTATTTGCTTTCTTCTTATTTATCCAACAAACAAACATCAAATTTTGTTTATGAAAAAATATTCACGCGACATAATCGGTGAGATAACTGTATTTTTCGGTGAGCTTCCCGTTTTCGGTGATGGTTGCATTTTTGATGATGTCGCCTTTATCTTCAATTAAAAGATTGGGCAACACATGCCGCAACAACTGTTCTCCGAATTCAACAGAAGCTTCCAGCGGCAACTCGCAGGGGAGATTTCCCACCGCCTGCACATCTATATAAGGTTTCTGAAAAGGCTGCGTTTCGATCCCGAGGTATTGGTTGTATCCATAGATCGGATTTTCGATGGTGGTGCTGCGGACGGTACTCGGCAACGGCCCCGGAACATCACAGGTAATATCGGAGATCACGCGGATGCGGAAATTTTTTGATTTCATTTGTTCGCTCGTGAACAACGGAGCGATACCTTCTTTCCAGAACATCGCGTTGATGAGCACATCCGCTTTTTTGGAGTAAGGCTCAAAACGACTTTCATATTCTTCGGGATGCTTGTAGAAATCTGATTTATCCCACTCGCGGTCATCTTTACGGAAATAATAATCTTCGGAACGCAACTGCACATAGACTGCTTCTTCGTATTCATTTTCCAAAAACTCTTCCTGTGAAACGTGATGGATTTGCAGTTTCTTCATGAACTCCATCACACCATGCGCCACGCGCCCGTCACCGCACAAAACGATTTTCATATTCTTCAATGGCAATCCTTCGTACTGTGCATATAATTCATCCATGCCTTTACAATCGTGTGCAAATTTCAGGTTGTACAAACCGTGGCGTTTTCCCCATAACAAAAATGCATAATGTGAACCCACTATCCCGGCAAACCTTCCGAACCCGATGATGCGGTTGCCTGAATCCCACACCAGTGTTTCGTAATCCACCAGGCGGATTTTATTTTCAATGATGTGGCGGAGCATTTTGATATTGTGAGGCTGCTTTTTAATGGTGTGCGAAAAAAACAGGTATGTTTTATTTTTGATGAGGCTTTGAACCGGAACTTCTTTTACTCCGAGTAAAATATCGCAGTTGCTCATGTCTTCCTGCACTTCTATCCCGAAGGCCGTATATTCCGCATTGGTATAGCAGCGGTGCGGAGAAGATTGAACGAACACTTTGGCTCCCGGAAATTTATCCGTCAACTCCACGCACTGGCTGGGTGTAAGCGGTGAGCGCAGGTCGTAAGGTTTTTTTTCTTCACGGATGATGCCGATGGTTTTCATGATGCGAAGATAAGGAATGTGGAGGATTACCTGAAGTGCTTTTTCGCAAAAGACACGGAGTGTAAATTCGCAGCGGTCCGGATACCGATTACTGTTAAGAATTTAAAGTTTGAAATTAAAGTTTAAAGTTGGCTCCTTACGGATTACCGATTACTGATAACTGATCACCCATCAACTGATCACAAATAGAAGAAATAAATTCTTTTTTGTACATTCGCCCAGTTAATAATTCGTGAATAATTAGATTTTTTAGGGATTCGTATATTCGTACCTATTCGTAATTAGTAAAAACATGAAGTATCCGAAAAAAGTAACCATTGGCGACATCACCGTTCGTGACGGTTTTCAGCATGAAGAAAAATACATCCCGGTAGAAGCAAAGCTCTGGCTTGCCGAGCAACTGATCATTGCCGGTTTCAAACATATTGAAGTTACCAACCTCGGAAACCCTGTTGGGATGCCACAATTCAGGGATGCTGATGAACTGATGAAAGGAATCCGCAGCAGTAAAAAAATATCTCACCTTATCAAGAATGTTTCGATCACCAACGTAACCATTCGTGAAAAAGCTGTAGAGCGTGCCATCGAAAACAAGAAGAATGGTTTTGGCCCCGACCGCATTTTATTCATGGTTTCCACAAGCGAATCGCATCACATTAAAAATTCGGGATTAACATTGGATGAATATTGGAAGATGTGTGAGAAGTATATCAAAAAAGCGCACGATGCCGGGATAAAAGTGAACGGAACGGTGAGCACCATTTGGGGTTGCCCCATTGAAGGGCCGACCGATCTGAAAAAAGCAGTGGAGTTCACCAAACGCTGGTTCGATATCGGAGCCAACGATGTGGAGCATGCCGATCATGATGGTTCCGCTTCTCCTGATCGTATCTATAAATATTTTTCTATGCTGATGGATGAATTTCAAAATCCGAACAAACACATTGTGCATTTGCACACCACACGCGGGTGGGGGCTTGCCAATGTGCTCGCGGCTTTGCAGGCAGGCATGACCAATTATGAATCAACGATGGGAGGCATTGGCGGGCAGCCGGCAAACTTCGTGAGCGGGGTTCCAGTTAGCGGCACCGGTGATTATTATTATGCCGATTCGAGTTTAGTAGGATTGGTTTCAACCGAAGACCTGGTGGTGATGATGGATGAAATGGGAATCGAGACCAACCTCAACGTGGACAAAGTTTTGGAGATCGGAAGAATGACCGAAAGGATTGTTGGAAGAAGGTTGCGCTCCGAATCGGTGAAGACCGGAAGGATTCCGAAATCACTGACCGGGAGAGGAACCGTTGTTAAGGAAGTTCCGAGCAAGTCGGAGGTGAAGTAGATTTTCAATTAAGAAATGCGATAATTTTTTCTCTGCGAGCTTTGCGCCTTGGCGTGCAGGGTTTCACGCAAAGGCGCAAAGAGCGCGAAGTATAAATTTGTACCAGTAGCAAATTGGAACAGTTCGATGCAAGGCAATCCAGACATTTTAAGAAAATTTTAAGTTTTTATATCGGAATGAATTAATAGCTTCGTGAAACTAAATCTTAAAGTTATGAAAAATAAAACTCTCATTTCGATCTTTATAATTATTTGTTCGCTTCATTCTTTTGCTACAACAATTATCCCGGCAGGGAATGTAAGCGGCAACTGGGCTCTTAGTGGTTCACCTTATTTAGTGCAAGGTCACATCATTGTTCCAAGCGATTCTACACTCACAATTGCTGCAGGAGTTATTGTACAGTTTCAGGGGCATTATAAACTTTTTTGTAACGGACGAATTCTGGCCATCGGAACAATTTCGGATAGCATTACCTTTACAGTAAGACCTGACAGTATTGCGAATGGCTGGTGGGGCATACGTTTTGACAACACTCCCTCAACAAATGACAGCTCATTACTTGTTTTTTGCAAAATACAATACGGCAATGCAAACGGAACGAATAATGATTCTAAGGGTGGAGGTATTTTTCTCAATAATTTTTCCAAACTGCGGATTGCCAACACCACCATCATCAATAATAAAGCTTCTTCGGAAGGTGGTGGAATTTATTGTGAGAATAATTCTTCTCCGTTAATAACCGGTAATACTATTAACAACAATTCGGCTACAGGAAATGATGGTGGTGGAATTGGTATTTATAATTCGTCTCCAACAATTAGTGGAAACACAATTAGTGGCAATACCACTTATGCTGCTGGTGGGGGTATTTGCATTAATTATACTTGTTCACCGATTATTACTAATAACACAATAAGTAGCAATAGCGCTACATATAATTATGCTCAAGGTGGAGGTATTTATTGTGGGGGGGGGTCTTCGTCTACAATTATTGGTAACAACATCAAAAACAATAGTGCAGGTGCATCCGGAGGTGGAATTTATTGCTATGAACTTAACACCACTTCATTAATCAGTGGCAATGCTATCAACAATAATAGCTCTTTTGGTAGTTTAAGTTACCAAGGCGGTGGAGGGATATTTTGTAATGGAGGTTCTCACACAATAATTAACAATATTATTTGTAACAACAATTCCGCATCTTTCGGAGGTGGAATTTGTACACGTACCAGTTCCCCTATTACAAACAATGCCATTGTCAACAATACCGCAATTTCCGGAGGTGGGATTTTCACTTCTTCTTCTCCCAATATTTACAATTGCACTATTGCAAATAATTTTGCATCATCTGTGAGTGGTGGTGGTGGTGGACTATATTGTAGTAACGGTGTTAATCCTATTTTAAAAAATGTGATATTCTTTGGTAATAATGCGAACAATGGCAATTCTGTGTATTTAGATAATGTGAGCAACCCTTCCTTCACTTATTGCAATGTGCAGGGTGGCAGTGCCGCTTTTTTCACTAATGGAAATCCGTATACCGGTGTATATTCTAACAACATAAATACAAATCCTCTTTTTGTTTCCCCAACCTCTGGAAGTGGTTCGGGTTATAATGGATTAGGTGCAAACTGGTCTTTGCAAAACAACTCACCATGTATCAACTCTGGAGATCCCAATGGCACATACTCTTCAACGGATTTAGCAGGTAATACCAGAGTTGTTTGTACTATAGACATTGGTGCTTACGAAAATCAAGTTAATCTTAAACCAAGCGTAGGATTCACAATTAATAATGCAACGCAATGTTTAACCAGTAATAATTTTTTATTCAATGATACTTCAAAGATTAGTAGCGGTGCATTATCAAGAAATTGGAATTTCGGAAATGGAACGATAGATACGTCTTCCGTTTCAAATCCCTCAAAGACGTACATCACCGCTAATTCGTATCAGGTAAAATTAGTTTCAACAAGTAATTTTGGATGCAAAGATTCATTAATAAAAACTGTTACAGTTTATCCTCAACCAAAATCTGGATTTACCGTTAACAACTATTCACAATGTTTAATCGGAAACAGTTTTTCATTTGATGATACAACAAGTACAACTGCAAACAGACTTTGGAATCTTGGTGATCTCACCACAAATACGAATGATACTTTTAGTAAATCATACTCAAGTGCCGGAACATATAATGTGAAGTTGAAAGTTACTGATTCGCACAATTGCACCGATAGTGTCACTAAAACAATAACTGTAAAACCAAATCCTGCACAACCAATTATCACTGCAATTACAAAAGCATTGCTGCAAAGTTCAGTTGCTAATTCGTATCAGTGGTATTTAAATAACTTTAGTATTCCCGGAGCTACCTCACAAACTCTTTCGTTAGGAACCAACGGAACTTACAACGTGAAAATTGACAGCACGAATGGTTGCAGCAATACGTCAAATCCGTTTACAGCATTGTCTGTTGGCGTCAATGAAATAAATACTTCTGATGGAATAAAAATTTACCCGAACCCGAACAATGGAAAATTCACCATCAATTTTAATTCACTTCAGGGCGAAAAACAAATTGAAGTTTTTGATATTCACGGAAAATTAATGGCTCAGATTTCTACTTCAAAGTATGAGATCGAAATTCAACCGGAAAATAATTTGGCTAAGGGGATTTATCTTTTAAGAATCCAGACCGAAAAAGGAATGATGAATACGAAAGTGGTGGTGGAATAAAATAGTTGCACTTCGGCAAGCTCAGTGCGCGACTTCGACTACGTTCAGTGTGACAGTTCGAAATGACAAATGCTAAATAGTTTCCGATTTTTCAAATCGGAAATCCGGTCAACTACAAACTACAAACCTCAAACTACAAACTTCTTTCACGCGTACGCTCCACCTTTAATATAATTCTCCAAACTCTCGATCGTTTCGCGCTGCGAATGGATCACGGTATTTACCGTATCACCGATGGTGATCATCCCGAGAATTTTGTTGTTTTCAATGACAGGTAAATGGCGGATGTGTTTCTCGGACATAAGTGTCATGCAATCCAAAACATTTGCATTCGATGTGACGGAAATTACATCCTTCGTCATTACATCCTGTACCAGCGCATCTTTTGAAAACAAACCTTTTAGAATAACTTTCCGGGCATAATCTCTTTCGGAGAAAATGCCGCAAAGTTCCTCTCCTTCCATCACCAACACGGCACCGATTTGTTTTTCGGCAAGGATCTTTAAAGCATCATAAACGGTTTGATCGGGTTTAACGGAGAAAACTGCGTTACCCTTTTTTTGGAGGATGGATTTTACGGTGAGCATAATTTTAAGTATTAAAGTGATTGAATAAACTGAAAACTAAATTAACTTTTTTCATGGGTAAAAG
>JBIOHI010000007.1:0-20552 GCA_044448845.1 Bacteroidia bacterium | reverse complement strand
TGATCGAATCCTGACGACAAACGACAGGCAGAACGAGAAGTCGTTTCGCACCCAAAAAATTTTCGTCGTTTGTCGTTTTTTTCTCAATTCGATTTTGCCGAGTTGAAATCTGAAAACTGTTTTTATCAACCGTATTTTCGAATACAAAATAACAGGCGAAATCAAGCGCCACCAATGACTTAGGAAATGTTTTTTGAAGACTGTTGACGAATAAAAAACAGGCGGATGGCTATTTTACACTGAAGGCGTTCGGTACTTTTTTTACTGTTTGATAAAATAAATCATTCTATTTATCATATACTTTCCTACGCAGAATAAAAGGCGATCTTCTTGCAAGTAGTATTGAGTTATTAAATTAAAGAATTACGGAGAAGAGTGAGCGTTCCTTTTATCAGGAACATTCATTGCTCCCAAACAATTTTCTCCTCGTTTCCTGCTTCGTTATCTAACATTGATGCCACCAAATACAGTATAAAGAAGATGCCTGCAATCTTTTAAAAGGTGCAGGCATCTCCATTAGAAATTAATTATGAAGAGGATATTAGTGGTAGGGAGAAATTATTTTTTCCAATCTCATTTTATCGAGGATCTTAATAGATTGGCCATGCACTTCCAGGATATTTTCGGATTCAAATTCCGAAAATTGTTTAACGATCCGGTCGGTGCTTATACCTGCAATGGAAGCGATCTCTTCTCGGGAAAGTTTTATGCTGAGTGTTGCTGAATCCTCATCCACGCCAAATTCTTCCGTCAGGTTGATAATGGCATCTGCCGTCTTTTCCCTTACATTCATTTCGGCCATGTTCCTTAATTTTCTTTCTACTTTTCCAAGTTGAGCAACATACCTCCACAGAACCTGGTGATAAAGTTCCTGGTTCTCCAGAAGAATCTGCCCAAAAATATCTTTTGAAATAATGTAAATGCAGGAATCCTCGATCGTTGTGGCTGAAAGATTATACGTAGTCTTTTGCCCGCAACCCCTGAAACCGATGATATCACCATCTTTTGCAAACGAAACGATCAGGTCGTGCGAATGAATCCCTTCCATCCACAGTTTCAGCTTACCTTTATATATTAGATAAATGAATGAGGCGGGTTGAAAATCGTAAAATATCACATTATTCTTTCTGTAAATATGACGGGTTGCACTTGCCTGAAGTATCTTCTTTTGATTGGATGTACAATAATTTTCCAATATGGGAATTGTCGTGATAAAATCTTCTTCGACCTCCTGAACTCTCTCAAACGACTGGGTTTTCATGATGTTTGTATTATTAAATCCTTTTCGGGGATCAATCAAAATCTTTTTACCAATTTCGGCACAAAATTATTGGCAAATGGATTCAAGAAAAATGACATAGGTTACCAATCGAATGGACATTTGTCAATTTTAAAAGAGGTTTATGCCACTACGAACTCTGCATTATCAAAGGCCGTGAATCTTATTAATTATAAATGGTTTTAACTTTTAAAACTTTTTAACAGTGCTCATTAATCTAAACCCCAAATTTGAATTAGATGGAAAACGTCTTATTGAATCTTTTGTAATTAGTTTTTCCTGTTATCAAAATAATAAAACAGAATTTCTGTTTTATGTACTGAGTTAAACCGGAAACAACTCAATGAATTCAATGGCCTTCATCGTTTCGTAAGTTTGCGCCAGAAAGTAGTATCCAGACAAAATAAATTCATTGGTTGACATTTAGCAACTGTCAATGAAACTTTTCGGAAGATTTAAAATGATTAATTGCCTGAAATTATTCTTTGTGTGATCTGGTACTGCTCAAATTTAAGCACCACAAAAAAATGCGTATCGAAATAATAAGATATTACCAGATCTAAACGATGTTCACCTGCTGCATCAATGGCATCGTGAATTATTTTTACCGGTCTCCCGGAGAAGTCGTACAAACGAATATCAACTTTTCCTGCAAACGGAATTCTATACTGAATGGTAATTTTTTCTTTGAATGGATTCGGGAAACAGGATAAACTCAGTTTTGCAGGAATCATTTGAACCGCTTGTTCAATACCTGTTGCATAAAGAGAATATTTCCAAACCTTGTTCCCAACTGCATAAGCAAGATTCGGATTGATCACCCGCATCCTGTTCAGTGAATTGAGAATTGCATTTGCATCGGTCCATGTTTTTCCTCCATCCGATGTTTGCTTGGTATCCCCGGATAAGAATGCACACCAACCCAAAGTATCATTTACAAAACCTATTCCCTGCCCGCCCCAGGATTGGCTTTTGAAGTAGGAACTTTTCTTCCACGAAAGACCTCCATCCATTGTTTTTAAAAAATATACCGTATCGCCTTTCACATTATTTTCAATTGAAACATAACCCAATTGACGATTCACAAAAAATATTTTCCAGCAATGAAACCCGGTATCCACTCCCGATGTAACCGCTGTCCAGTTGATTCCACCGTTGGTTGTGTACAAAATTTTAGTCCTTGAAAGACTATCGGGTGCAGGAAAACCACCAATAACAAATCCGGTATCAGGTGAAAAAAATTTGCAGTCGATCAGTTGAAACGCAATTGCACTCATATCAGTTGATTTCCATGATGCTCCTGCATTGGTTGTTTTCAGGAGATACGCAGGGCCGCCTACCCTGCCCACCGCATAAACGACAGAATCATTCACTACGTTGATGCCACATATCCCTTGAGGTAACGGACCCGAAATATTCAAAACCGGTTGCCAGGTATTACCCCCATCTTTTGTTTCATAGAGCGGTAACGTATCCACAGTTGGAGACCATCTTCCGATACCCAGATTTCCAGCCCAACCTTTCATTGCATTGATAAAACCAATACACCTGAAAGACGTGTTCGGCATACTTATCTGTTTTTTCCAGGTTGCACCGGCATCGGTTGTTTCATAAATGTTCCCATCCACATTGCAAACCCATCCGGTATCCGGATTTATAAAATACAGATCATCGTGCCGGAAAGAAGCAGATAAAGGCGAATTGGGAAGAACTCTCCACACCTGCGTAAAACCGGTGAAGTGAAATAATAATAATACTATGCCGATGCAACGCTTCATGATACTATTTTTAGTTGTACTCTTTTCAAATGTAGAAATTAATCCGATTTATTTTATCACTTAAACCAATTTAGGTAAAAATATAATCTGATATTTCAAATCTTGATTCATCCGTAAATTTTTTTGTTTTCAATTACAGTAATTTCCATAAAGAAAAGAAAATCATTTGACAACCTCAAACCGATGATTCAGTAAGTATGGATAAGCCATAAAACAAACATGGTTATGACCTCAGTCATTGCCCCGTCTCTTTACGATCATAAACTTTGTGTTCTAATTTTTTTATCATGAAACGTTTATTGATTTTTCTTTTCGGTACATTGATATTTTTTCACCTCGATGCACAACTGTACATTAATAGTGATCTTTGCATTCAGAATAATGCTACTATTTACGCGGATGACACCATTCAATTGGGTTCATCATCTGTTGTCATCAACAATGGAATTCTGCAAAGCACCAAATCCATCAGCACCAACGGTTACCTGATCAATACTGGTACAACGGGGTTCATCATCAGCCCGGTGGCTTCGGGAGTATCCAAAACTTTTGACATCGGAACTTCAGGGAACAATAAAATTCAGCTGCAACACGCTACAGGTTCAATGGTGATTTTTCAACTTGCTGTGAGAGATAGTGTTTTTTTGAATCCGCAAACAAACATATCACCAATCACTTCTAATGTGGTAAACAAAACATGGTATTTATCCAATTTAAGTTCGGTGAGTTCAATTTCAGGATCATTCTATTGGAATGCTGCCGATGAATCGAGTGGGTTTTTACGGAGTAATTGCGGAATGAGCATTTGGCAAAATGGTTCGTCAACCGCCTGGTCGTTCACCAACGGGACTTCGGCATCTTCAATTAACGGATCTTCACCTAATTATAGTCAATCAGCTTCCACTGCAAGCCTGGGTCCGGGAATCTACTATTTTGGAGTGGGTGGCTTTGGAAGCGCATTACCGATCACAATTGTTTCATTTGATGCCAATAAAATTTCAAACGATGATGTGATGCTGGCCTGGATTACAAAATCAGAAATCAACAACGACCACTTTGAACTCGAACGGTCTGTAAATAGTCAATGGTCAGTGGCCAATGGTTTTGAAACTATTGCAACAATAAAAGGTGCGGGCAACAGCAATACCGAAATCAAATATTCTTACCCTGATACAAATCCTTTTGCAAAACAGAATACCTCAAAATTATTTTACCGGTTGAAGCAAATGGATGTGGATGGAAAATATCAGTACACCGAAATGAAAGAAGTGGCTCTTCAACGAACGAATTCTGTTTCCATGAATATCTCCGTTTATCCAAATCCAAATAGTAATCTTTTGAATATTGATCTGCTATCTTCCGGACAAAGAACTTTGACCTTTTCCTTATATGATGCATGCGGTAAACAACTGGTGAGTGAGAAATATCAAACCGAACCGGGCAGAAAAAATTACCAGATCAACACCTCTCAAATACCTCCGGGTGTTTACCTGCTTCACATTACAGGTGATCTCGAGACACTTCATAAACAAAAACTCATTGTCTATTAAATCATTTAATTTTTATACATCCTAATTTTAAAATTATGAAAAAAATAGTAATCATAGTCGCTGCTTTAATGGCTTTGAATTCGAATGCGCAAAATATTGGCATAGGCAATACGAATCCGCAGGCTAAATTATCCATCGGTGCTACCTCGCAATTCCAGGTGGACAGTATCGGTAACATCAAAAAAATAAATAACGTTGTTTACTCTTTTCCAACCGACCAGGGTGGCAATGGACAGGTGTTGGTGAACAATGGTCTTGGTTCATTGAGTTGGGTAAATCTGCCTGCAACACTTTCATCATTGAACGGCCTGAACAGTAATTCACAGACATTCGCAACAGGTACATCCGGAACTGATTTTTCTATCAATTCATCCGGCAGTACTCACACATTTAATTTCCCGAATGCATCCTCTTCTTCAAGAGGATTACTTTTATCAACCGACTGGAGCACCTTTAATAACAAACTGGACCGCACAGGTAATGATACGATGAGCGGAAATTTAGTGCTCACTAACCCTGTGTTCATCGTTACACCTTCCGATCCGAATCACGCAGCAACAAAACAATATGTCGACAATAGCACTTCGCCAATAAGCAATAAATTGAATCGTTCGGGGACAGATACAATGAGCGGAAACCTGATTCTGATCAATCCGTTGGTGGTGGCAAATCCAACTGCCGGTAACCATGCTGTTACAAAACAATATTTAGACAGCGCGGGTGTAACATTATGGAGTACAAGAGGTAATTCAGGAACAACAACCGGGACTAATTTTATAGGCACAAGCGACAATATTCCTTTAACGTTTAAAGTAAATAATACTCTTTCCGGTTTTCTCGATCCTAATTATTATTCTACGTTTTACGGTATTGGTGCAGGTAATCTCAACAACACAGGCATCAACAATTCAGCTTCGGGATATGAAGCCTTGCATTCAAATACAACAGGAAGCTGGAATACCGGTTTCGGAATGCACACCTTGTATTCAAATACTACTGGAGCTTCAAATTCGGCAAGCGGAAATTATTCGCTGAATTCAAACACGACAGGAAGTTGGAATACTGCTTATGGTTATCAGTCCATGCAAGCCAATACAACCGGTATTCAAAATACGGCAAACGGAACCAACGCACTTTATTCGAATACAACCGGAGATAACAATATTGCAAACGGGTTGAACGCTCTCTTCTCCAATGTTGCAGGATCGAATGCCATTGCAATAGGAAACAATGCGATGTACTATTCATATAATTCCACTTCCGCTTTCACCAATTATAATATTGCGATCGGCTTTGAATCATTGCGGGGTTCAACCACGGCTGCAAATAATACAGGCAACATCAACACTGCACTCGGCTATCAAACTCTATGGTCGAATACTACCGGAAATAATAATCTTGCGAATGGTTACCAGGCACTTTATTCAAATACAACAGGACATGAAAACATTGCGGTTGGAACCAGTGCACTTTATTCAAATACTACCGGTGTTCTTAACTGTGCATTCGGTTATGCTGCGCTTTATTCCAACACAACAGGATTAAGTAATACTGCTGCAGGTTATGATGCACTTTTTTATAATTCAACCGGCCAGCAAAATACAGTCAGTGGCGGATGGGCCATGCATTTTAATACCACCGGAAGTTACAATTCCGGTTTCGGGCAAAATGCACTTTATAATAATACTACCGGAAATCAAAATACCGGGTTGGGTTACCAGGCAGGATATATGAATACAACCGGATCCAACAACGTTTTCGTAGGATACAAGGCCGGTTATAATGAAACCGGATCCAACAAATTATATATTGCCAACAGCAATACCAACCCTCCATTGATCTATGGTGATTTTTCATCCGGAAAAGTCGGGGTCGGAACAACAAGTCCTGCAACAGCACTTGATGTGAACGGAGACGTAACGGTGAGAGGCAATTTTTATGCTCCCGGCACCGTGGTACAAACCATCGTGAAAATTTCCGAACAAACCGGTTCTTTAAATACCACAACATTTACAGAAGTGGATACGAATTATAGAATCAGCATTGTACCAAAATTTGCAAACAGCATATTCCTCATCGAGTATTCTTTTTCAATCAATACATCGATGCAAAACAATACTGTTTTTCAAATGCAATTGGTCAGAGATATTGGTGTTACCGATTCATTAATTGGAGCCGGACCGGCAAACGGGAACAGAAACAGAACTTCATACGTAAGCCGCCCGAATAACGGTTACGATTCCAATGATATGCAAAATGTTTATATGGTGGCAAAAGACGCAGGATTGACTCCCGGAACAACCTATACTTATGGATTCAAATACCGCAGGGAAACGGGGGGAAGCGGAACGTGTTATTTTAATTACAGTAATCTGAATGATGCTGTTTTCGGCTTTAGTGGAGTGATGACGATGAAGATAAATGAGATCGCGCAATAATTTTTTTCTAAGAATTTATTTAATAAAAAGCCACCGCCTTTCAGCGGTGGCTTTTTGAGAATTACAATTATATTGTAACTACTGCTTCATAGAAAAAATCTTTCCTTTTACAGAATATCATACGACCTTGCAAAATCGACCAGCGCCAGTTTGCTGTTGTCGAGCTGGTAATAGTCGCAGATCATTTTCTGTTTATATTCTACATTTTTCGGTGTGATCTTTAAATTATTGGCGATCTCGATATTGGTCTTTCCTTGACACACCATTTCGATGAAGGTGAGGTACTCATTGGGCACTGGCAGAAGCCGGTGTTTGATTTTGCTGTTCTCCAAACCCATGATCACTTTCAGTTCGTGGTGAAGCTCACGGTACCGGTGCTTGCTCAGGTAATAATCCACCCCGATGGAATGGAAATTATCGCGGTCAACACGATTCTTGGAAGATGTAAAAACAATGATGGGCAACTTTGGATACAACCGTTTGATCCGTTTTGCCACATCGATTCCGGGAGTTTGCGGAAGATTGATATCCAGTAAAACAAAATCAATTGGATCAACTCCAGGGTACTTCTCAAAAAACTCGTTGCCGCATTTGGTGGTCAGCACGATCCCGAAAAGGTTTTCCTTTTCAACCTCGCGTTTGATAAGGTATTGCCATGAATCATCATCTTCAATGGTTGCAAGCTTGATTAGTGAGTTCATGAATTAAATCTATAATTATTTTTTCACCGCTATATTAATTCTTTCAGGTTAATTTATTAAGGAAATTCCTAAAAATTGGGGAATTCCCCAAAATTTTAATCTCTGTGGATTTGCGGTTTATGAAATTTTTCTATCAATTACCCCCACCCCAAAGGTTCAGTAATGTAAAAATGATCACAATTCAACAGAATTTGATTGTTTAAATACCGCGAGTCATTTTTTAATTCGTAAACAAAGTTCATTATTGTATTACTAAACTAAATTATGATGAGACACTTACAGATCCTTCTTGCAGCGATTTTGCTTTTTCATTTTAGCAAAGCCCAGTTATACATCAATTCCGACATCACCATTCAGAATACCGCAACGTTGTATGCCGATGACACGGTTCAACTGGCTTCATCAGCCGTGGTAACTGACAACGGAATCCTTCAAAGCACCAAATCCATCAACACCAATGGATATGTGATCAACACAGGAACCACCGGATTCATCATCACTCCGATTGCTTCGGGTATTTCAAAATCATTCGATATCGGAACAACATCCAACAACAAAATTCAAATCCAACATTCCACAGGAAGCGCGGTTGTTTTTCAGTTGGCTGTTCGCGACAGCGTTTACACCAATCCGCAAACAAGCACCTCGGCCATCAACACCAACGTGGTGAGGAAAACCTGGTACGTGGGACCCCAAAGTTCGGTGAGCACTTTATCCGGTACCGCATATTGGAATGCAGCCGATGAATCTGGCAGTTTCCTGAGAAGCAATTGCGGGGTGGCGTATTGGCAAAGCGGAACCTCCACTGCCTGGTCATTCACGAATGGAACATCGGCAGCTACTGCCACCGGCTCTTCTCCGGCTTACAGCAAAACAGCATCTACAAGCGGATTGACCGCGGGAATTTATTATTTTGGTGTGGGTGGATTTGGAAGTGCATTGCCCATAACCCTTATTTCATTTGACGCCAATAAAATTTCGAATGACGATGTGTTGCTGACATGGATCACGAAATCAGAATTAAATAATGACCATTTTGATTTGGAGCGTTCAGTTGACGGTTCACAGTTCACAGCAATCGGAAAAGTAAAAGGAAACGGAACAACTAATTTGGTTCACAATTATCAATATACCGATATCTTAACAACAAACTTCAAACAACAAACTTCAAACATTCTTTATTACCGGTTGAAACAAGTGGATGCGGATGGAAAATTTCAATATACCGAAATAAGAGAAGTTGATTTGCAAAAAGTAATTTCTAATTCTTTGAACGTTTCTGTTTATCCGAATCCGAATAACAGTTTGTTGAATATTGACTTTGAAACCACCGAACAAAAAAATATTTCATTCAATTTGTTTGATGTGAATGGAAAAAATATTCTGAATGAAAAATATTTAATTGAAACCGGAAAGCAAAATTTTCAGATCAACACTTCGCAATTAGCCCCTGGTGTTTATATGATGAATATACTGGATGAAAACAACGGAACCATTACCAAACAAAAACTCATCATTTACTAATTCAATCATTCTCTCATTCGTTCATTCGTTCATTCACTAAATCACTCATTGTTTAAATTATGAAAAAATTAATTCTCATCGCGATCCCATTTATCGCATTAAATGCAACTACACAAAACGTAGGAATTGGAACTACCACGCCCGCTTATAAATTAGATGTGAACGGAAACCTGAATATTAATGGGGATAGTTCTATCTATGTTTCAGGGACGAGAGTATTTAGTGTAAAAGGAAGAAATAATTTATTTTTGGGATTATTTTCTGGTTCAATAAATTCTATTGGCAGTTTTAATACCGCGATTGGAGATTCTTCTCTATACTCAAGTACCACAAGTAACTATAATACTGCTATTGGATTCGAAGCTCTGTATAACGATAGTGTTGCCGGTAACAATTGTGCATTAGGATTCAAATCACTTTATTTAAACAAAACCGGAAACTGGAATAATGCCATTGGTAATTTTTCACTTTATTCCAACACCTCAGGATATTCAAATAATTCTTTAGGTTCACTTTCTCTTAGATCAAATACCACAGGTTACTATAATACAGCTATTGGAGATGTTGCGATGTATTCAAACACTACAGGAAATGGAAATACTGCTGTTGGAGAAATGGCTCTTTATACCAATACCACTGGATATTGGAATGTAGCAGTTGGTACGAATTCTCTTACTTTTAACACTACAGGAACTTGGAATGTAGCAGTTGGCGGAGGTGGGCTTAATGCGAATACTACTGGAAATGGAAATACTGCAATCGGTAATCAGGCACTCGCAAGCAATGCTACCGGTATAGACAATACTTCTCTTGGTTTATCATCTGGATATAGCATAACAACCGGTTCAAATAATACATCTATTGGATTTAATGCTCAAGTTCCGTCTGCAACATCAAACAAACAAATAAGATTAGGAGATGCAAACATTACTTATGCCGGCATACAAGTAGCATGGTCAATCACTTCCGACAGAAGATGGAAATCGGATATTCAAAAATGCAATCTCGGAATTGATTTTATTTCGAAGTTGTCACCGGTTTCGTACTACCGCAATCCCGCTCGTACCGAATCGGGCGAGAACGATGAAAGTAAAAAACGTGAATTCGGTTTCATCGCGCAAGAACTCGAACAAGTTTTAAATTCATCCGGTGCATCCGATAACGGAATTATTTCGAAAGATGATAATGGAATGTATGGTGTTCGTTACAATGATCTCATTGCCCCAATGGTTAAAGCCATTCAGGAACTCAACAAACAAAACCAGGATCAGCAAAAACTAATTGAACAGTTGGTGAAGGAAGTGGATGTTTTGAAGAGCAAACAAATTGGTCAGTAGTCATTGGTCAATAGTCATTGAGAATTCCCCGCATGTTGAGCTTGCCGAAACATGACGGGGTGGTTTAACCCCTCAGTCACTTCGTGACAGCTCCCCTTATCAGGAGAGCGGCTGCTAAAGATTATTCTTTCTCAAACTGAGATATTCCCTCAGCGATTCTTTCCAGTGCTTCATCACATTCAGGTTTCGTGTTTTGAGGAAATGATTTTCAAGAACGGAATATTTCGGGCGGTTCACTTTGATGGCAAACTCTCCCGGATCGACTTTGCTCAGGTTCGCATTCACATTGGCAATTTCAAAAATAGATTTCGCAAATTCGTACCACGAACAATCTCCTTCGGCAGTGGCATGACAAATTCCCGAATCTTTCACTGTTAATAATTTTGATATCTGTCGGGCGAGATCGAGTGTGAATGTTGGCGAAACTTTTTCATCATCTACTACGCGAATTGGTTTTCCGGCCTCCGCCAAACTCATCATCAGTTCCACAAAATTCTTCCCTCCTTTTGCCCGGCAAGGATTTATTCCATACAAACCGGAAGTACGAATAATGAGGTGACGACAATTAGTTGTAGTGATCATTTGCTCACCTGCCAGTTTTGAGATGCCATAATTATTCAACGGTGTTGCACAATCGGTTTCGAGGTAAGGGGCATTTTTTTCTCCGTCAAAAACATAATCGGTACTGATGTGAATGAACATCGCATTAATTTCTTTACAAACTTTTGCCATGTTGAACGGTGCGGTTGCATTCACCGAAAAAGCCATGTCGGGATCGTTCTGGCATTTTTCAACATGATGATAAGCCGCAGGATTGATAACCACTTCCGGCTTCAGCTCTTTTAAAAGTGCCGAAACAAATTCGTAATTGATGATATCGAACTCATCATGATTGAGCTCGATCACTTCATGATTTTCTTTTCGTAATACTTCACAAATATCTGAACCCAACTGTCCGTTTGCTCCTGTAACTGCTATCTTCATGCTTGTTTGTAGTTTGTTGTTTGAAGTTTGTCGTTTACCGTTCACAACGAACAACAAACCACAAACGACAAACCTAAATTACACTTCCATTTGTTCTTTGATCGATTTAAAGATCTGGATATTGTAATACTCGGGGTTATCAAAGTCTTTGAACTTATCATAGTTAGTGAAGAGGTCGTCAACGATGGATGCCGCGGTGTCTTTCGGAATGTATCCCAACACTTTCGCGGCACGGTCGCAACTCACCTTGTAATTTCTGAAATCTTTATTGTGATTGATTTGGAGATGAATTTTTTTGCCTGTATGCTTTTCAATTTGTTCCTTCACGATGTCACCCAGTTCACCCAGCGTATAATTTGCCGATGAAATATTATACACTCCGGATATTTCATCACTTGCTTCCACCGCACGTATGTACGCATCCGAGAGGTCGTGCAAACTTACTACCGGCCGCCAGATGGCGGGATTGTTCAAAGTGATCTGTCCAAGACTGATCGCATTTTTAAACATCGTGTTGATCACGAGGTCGAGGCGCATGCGGGGGCTGTAACCGCAAACCGTTCCCTGCCTGAAACAAATTACCGATAAACTTTCATCCTGCATCTGCATCACTGAATTTTCTCCCTGGAGTTTTGAAATTCCATAAGGATAAGCTGAAACGGTCGGTGAGTCTTCATCGTACAATTCATCTACAGTATAACCATAAACCGAACACGAACCTGCATAGATGAATCTTTTCACTCCGGCCTTTTTCGCCATGAAACAGAGGTATGCCGGCAATGCCGAATTGTAAATGAAATTATCTTTGGGTGAAAATTCCGCCATCGGATCATTGGAAACACCACCAAGAAAGATCACGGTTTGATATACTTTCAACTCCTCTTCGGTGATCTCAAAAATATTTTTTTTGACCAGTTTGATATTTTTCGGCAAATGATTTCCGAACCAGCACCAGTCGTACACATCCACTTCATACCCGCGGTCGGCAAGTTTCGGAACGATCACCGAACCAATAAATCCTGCACCGCCTGCAACTAATATTTTCATATTTTTTTTATTTACCTGTTCAAAACGAAAATCAAAATTTAAAATTATCTGAATCCGGTTTACCCAACCACTCCTTCAGCGTTTGTGCTTTTTCATCCTTGCCGGAAAGTATCGGGGTGGTCACAGGCCATTCGATTCCTATTTCAGGATCATTCCATAAAATTCCTGATTCCGCTTTGTTGCTGTAAACACCGGTGGTCATATACTGTATCTCTGCAAAATCCGACAGCACACAGAATCCGCGGGCAAATCCTGCAGGAGCCCAAATTTGTTTCCTGTTCTTCGAACTCACTATTTCGCCAAACCATTTTCCGATAGTGGGTGAACCTTTTCGAATATCAACCGCCACCAAAAATGCTTCGCCCGCAGTTACGCGCATGAGTTTTCCCATGGGAGGTTCCCACTGAAAATGCAAACCGCGCAACACATTTTTTACCGAGCCCGAATGATTTTCCTGCACAAAATGCAGATCTAGTCCCATATTTTTGAATTGGTCGGCACGATATGCTTCGAGGAAGAATCCGCGTTCATCCTGGAAAACTTCCGGCAGGATCACAACAATTCCGTTGAGGTGTTCGCTTACTTTTTTTAATTCCATTTTATTTTTTTATGGTTGAATAAGTCTTTCTTTTTAAAACAAAATATTGCAGCACGATACTTCTCGGGTAAAGCAATTTAAAAATTACCTTGTCATCCACTTTGCGCATACGCTGCACTTCCCCGCGTTCCCTGATGAGCAAAGGAATATTCACCAGCAGCCATGAATATGCGTAAATTATGGCCACACCACGCTTGAAAGATAATTTGATAACTGAATCGATGATGGCTACAATATCAAATAAAAAATGAATGATTAAAATGCCCCAGAAATTTTGGCTGCCAAGATTTTTGAACAACATGAACATGCTGTTGCGGTGATTCCAGTACATTTTTTTAAAACTGTCGGGAGTAATGGTGGCCCCGCCCCAATGCGCCACCACCGAACGAGGGATCACTTTTATTTTATAACCGAGCAAATGAATGCGCCAGCACAGATCAATTTCTTCCATGTGGTGAACAAAGGTTTCATCAAGGCCGATGCATTCGGTAAAAACACGTGAGCGAACGAACATGGCTGCACCGCTTGCCCAGAAAATTTCTTTCTCGTCATTGTACTGCCCGGTATCGGATTCAATGGTATAAAATATCCTTCCGCGTAAGAAAGGGTAACCGTATTTATCCATTTCTCCACCCGATGAACCGGCATATTCAAATTTGGTGCGGTCGAGCAGCCAGATCAGTTTTGGTTGAAGTGCGGCAATTTTTTCATCCGATTCAGCCGCCTCCACCAATGGCTCCAGCCAGCCCGGATCTACTTCCACATCGTTATTCAGGAAAACTGCGTACGGTGCATTCGAATGTTTGATAGCTTCGTTGTAGGCACGGCTGTAACCCCCGTTTATAAAAGAATTGACGATCTTCACCTTGGGAAAATTTTGCCTAACAAATTCCACGCTCTCATCGGTGGAATTATTGTCAAACAGGATGAACTGCACTTTCGGATAGGTGGCCGCGTGGAGGCTCCTGAAACACGTTTCCAAAAAACGCATCCCGTTATAATTTAAAACAATCACCGCCACCTCAGGCTTCGACATAAAAGAGAATTTAATAAAAAATATTCCGCAATGATAATAAATTGGAATTCAAAACTATATTCGCTCTGTTAAAATCCATGATTTAAACCCGGAATCCTTTTCCAGTTACCGACCCATGTCCGTCAAAAAAGATTATCCACCCGATTGCAGGTCTTGTTTTATCAGGGGCTTGAGCATCTTCAGTAACCTGCGGGATGAGGATATTGCTATGCTCAATGAAAACAAAGGGCACATGAGTTATAAAAAGGGGAAGATCATTTTTAATGAGGGGCAGCGACCCACAGGTGTTTATGTGGTTTATTCGGGAAAAGTAAAAATTTTCAAACTGGGCCCTAACGCCAAAGAACAGATCATCCGCCTTGCCAAAGAAGGCGATGTGCTCGGATACCGTTCATTGATCGGTGGTGAAAACTATAAAGCCGCAGCCGAAACACTCGAAGATTCTTTGTTGTGTTTTTTGTCCAAGGAAAATTTTTTCAAAATACTTTCTGCCAACGAATCGGTTTCAATGAACCTCCTGAAATTGTTAAGTGATAACCTGGGTGCAGCCGAAACCAAAGTGGTGGAGATCGTTCAGAAACCAACCCGGCACAGGGTTGCCGAAGCCTTGTTATTGCTCAAAGAAATGTATGGCATGGAACCCGATGGTCAAACACTGAATATTTCCATGGTGCGGGATGATATTGCCAACCTGGCGGGAATGGCAACCGAAACGGCCATCCGCATTTTGTATGAACTCCGGCAGGACGGTGTTATTGAACTCGAGAAAAAGAAGATTCGGATCATGAACCTTCAAAAACTGGTCAGGGAAAGCCAGGTGATGGACTAATTTTTTTAGCTAAAAGTTTGAGCGCGGTCATGTTTTTGAATAAAAAATGAACTTACGTTTGTTCGTTATTTCAAAGAACATGGAAGCTTTAAAATTTCCGCCATGCCAGGGTTGTCTTGTTTATAACCTGTCGGGGTTGTACACAGAATTCAATTCCTCCGTTAACCCGGAAAAAAAAATTCTTTTTTTAAAACGTGGTGATTTTTTATTTCATGAAAACCAACAGGCAAATGCTCTCTATTGTGTTCAAAGCGGGAGACTTATTTTATCAAGGAAAAATTCAGAATCACAGGAAGAGATCGTTCGCATTTCGAAACCGGGCGACCTGCTTGGGATCGATTCGGTGACGATAAATAAAACATACACTTATTCGGCCGCAGCTTGTGATCCGTGCGTGGTGTGCAGGATATCCAAAAAAGAATTTTTAAAACAAAGCAATAATCATCCGGAATTAATTATTAATTTGCTGAAACGTTCAACTTCAAATGCACCTGTTTCAGAATTGATAACATGAAGGATTTTTTTAAACATTACATTTACCAGATCATATTTTCCTTTTTAGTCTGCACCTATCTTGTTTATTCTTTTATAGTTTATTTTTCGGGTCATGGAAAATACGAAAGAATAAAAAACGAAAGTGCGATGAAAGGCCAGGTCATCTGGCAGAAAAAGAATTGCCAGGCCTGTCACCAGATCTATGGGCTCGGTGGGTTTATGGGCCCCGACCTTACCAATTACGCTTCTTCACCCAAAGGTTTTGATTACGCAAAAATGATCCTGCAAACCGGCACACTGAGGATGCCTCGTTTTTATTTTACGAATGAAGAGCTTGAAAACCTGACCGCTTATCTGATCCAGGTGGATGAATCCGGAAAATCAGTTGTAATGCCTGAAAATATTGATATTTTTGGCAATTATTCCATCAAGGGAAAAAAGAATGAATAGCATTTATTTCAGAATGATAAGGTTTGCGCTGATACTTTTGATTTTAGCGCTATGCCTCGGGATTGTGGCTGCTTTTATTTTTTTCGACATCGGAACTTTCAACCGTTATTTGCCTTTTTATATTCTCCGGCCTCTTCACGTGAGCTCTTCCATTTTCTGGATATTTACCGCGGCACAAGCAGGCGTTATTTTTTATTTGCGCGAATATTTTGACCTGGAAAAAAAAGATTCACGTTTATTAAAGATCGGTGCTATCCTCTGGTCGGTCACCATCATTTCCATTCTCATCAGTTACGCCTTCAAGCAATTTGGAGGGCGCGAGTACTGGGAGTTTCACCCGGCATTCGCCATTCCTATTTTAATTTGCTGGGTTTGTTTTGCCATTCATTTTTTCCGCATCGTTTTTAAAATCAAAGGCCGGATTCCCGTCTTCATCTGGATGTGGAGCACGGGAATCATTTTCTTTTTGTTCACTTACATCGAAGCGAATTTATGGCTGATCCCATGGTTCAGGGAAAATATCATCCGCGATATCACCGTGCAGTGGAAAGCCAACGGAGCTATAGTCGGTTCGTGGAACCAGATCGTTTACGGAACCGCCATTTACCTGATGTGGAAGATCAGCGGCAACGATAAAGTAGCTTTCCGGTGGTCGAGTTTTTTCTTTTATTTTCTCGGACTCACTAATTTGATATTCAACTGGGGTCATCACACTTACAACGTTCCGGCTGCATCGTGGGTGCGGAATGTTTCTTACTTTATCAGTATGACCGAATGGATCCTTTTGATCAACATCATGCAATCGTTCCGGAAAAAAATTACCGAAGTGAAAAAGTTTGCCAACATCACCCCGTATCGTTTTTTGCTTGCTTCAGAGGTGTGGGTTTTCTTTAATTTGATCTTAGCCATCCTGATGTCAATTCCGGCTGTAAATATTTTCACACATGGCACGCACATCACGGTAGCGCACGCCATGGGAACCACCATCGGAATCAACAGCATGATCTTACTTGCTTCCGTGTTTTATATTTTCTCCAAACACAACCCGGCACTCATCGAAAAGAACCGTGGAAGGATCAACGTTGTCATCTGGATTGGAAATGTTTCCTTATTTGTTTTCTGGATATCGCTGATCATTGGCGGAGTGATCAAAGGTTACCAGATGGTCATTAACAAGTTGCCATTTGAAGCCACCATGCAACATGTGCGGCCTTACCTGTATGTTTTTTCTTTTGCCGGAATATTGGTTGCAGCATCGCTTATTTATTTCGCAGGAATTCTTCTCAAAATAAAACGGGCGAAGAAATAAGATTTCCGATTTTAATCCTTCCGGTTTTATTGATACTTTTTGAAGAGGTGCAATCCATTATTTATTGCAAAATTGATGATGTCAATACTTTTATGTCCGGCAATTTTTTGCAAAATGTTGTGGCGGTGAGTAGAAATGGTTGCTTTTGACCGGTGCAAGATATTTGCTATTTCCTTATCGGATTTACCTTTGGAAATTAATTTCGTTACATCTTTTTCACGGTGTGTGAGTTCCTGCTGGTTTTTAATATTTTCATGATACAAAATTTTATCAAGCGCATCAGCATTAAAGTACCTGCCGTTTTGTAAAAGAATAATATCAAGTGCCATTTTTAATTCCTGGGCTCCGCTACCCTTGCATAAATAACCGTCAGCATCCGAGTGGTAAGCGTCATAAATAAACAGGCTTGAATCATAGGTGCTGTACATCAATACCTTTAATTTTTTAAATTCCCTTTTTAGTTCTTTGCAAACTTCAAGTCCGTCCTCATCTTTCAGTTGGATATCCAACAAAACAAAATCAAAAGGTTTCTTCCGCATTTGCACAATCATTTCTCGTGCGGTGGCAAAAGTTTCAATCTTGTGAATATAGGATACATTCTGCAAAATACTTTCGCATCCTTCGCGAACGGCACAATGATCATCAACTACTGCAAGAGTTACCCGGGGACTTTTCATAACTTAATTGTTTTAGTTTTACGAAATAACATTTTGAAAATACTATTGATTCTCCTTTTCTGAAAATGGCTTTAACAACCCGGCAAATGGTTATTCAAATAAAAAACAAAAAATCGGGATATTCAAATTAAAAAATCGTTACTTAAACTCGCATAAAACCATAACCCGATTAATTACCAAAAACGAACAACTACAGATGCACACTAAATTTCCGCTTCAAAAGATGCACCGGCATACAGGAAAAGGTGTAGATAAAAATACAGCTTTTCCTGTATTGACAATACGAAATTTTATACTTTAAGTTTGAAAGTTGAAAATAGCTGTTAAAATGATCTGAAAAAATTGTATAACTTTGAGTGACTAAAAAACTCAATTATGAAAAACAAAAATCTTATATGGTTATTATTAATTGGTTTCACCTTTTTCATTGAATGTGATAGTTGCAAAAAAGATACACCTGTTACAAACACACCTAACCCACAACCCACCCCATGTGATACCTGCCTTCCCCCTATTACCACGACAGGACAAAAAACCTTTGGTTGTCTGGTTAATGGAAAAGTATGGTTACCTAAACACATTCCGTTTGGTAGTGGAGGGCCTTGGGTAGAATATGTCCAACACGAACTTGTTATTCATGGATGGAATGATGAGAATGGAGAAGATATTAATATAGCCGTTCAACCTATTACAGATACAGGTTATTACAAATTTTATAATGCGACACTTACAATGCAATGGGCAAATTATTTAAATTCAAAAACGATGATAAATTATTATGCCGATACAATTTTCACAGGATATTTACAATTATTGAGGTTTGATCCTGTTTCCGGTTATGTGGCGGGCACTTTTGAATTTGACGTTTACGATAAATATCATCAACATAATGGAGACACAATTCATGTAAGATCCGGACGATTCGATCTGCATTTATAATTTCACTAATTTTTCAATACTTTAACTTTTGCTTTATGAAAAAACTTCTTATCCTTTTATTGTTTGCATTAGGTTTGATGCAATCAAAAGCCCAATCAATTGACACGACCAACGGATTAGCCGATTATGACAGCACAGACTATGATTTCTCCCGCAAATGGTCAAAACTATACTTGTCCATTGACCTTACCCACATCACAACTGGTTTTTTTATCGATCGAGCAGTAAACTGGATTGACCCTGCGAAACACACGGGAAATCCGAACGGGAATCAAAATGATGATAACACTTATTTTGAAACCATCTGTTCTGTTCACCAGGCATTTTTGATGGCAAGCCTTGGGGATACAGCTCACCGGCTTTTCGATAGCACTGATGCCTTGCGAGCGAAAGTTCAATCCTATCTGAACGACAATAAAATTCCTATCACGGCATTCTATATGAAATATAATTATATCCTTTCGAGTGCTTTCGACGATGGTATCCTTTCTTTCAATTCAACTGATACACTTATTTATACATCTGACTCGACTCAAACACCTTTTGGAGAAACCGCCACATTTTTAGCTGCGCCGGCACTTGACCAAATAGTTCAGGGTACCTGCAACTTTATCGTTCCATCAGATCTGTACTTGACTAATTCAAACAAAACCTTAAGCAAAATTGAAATAAGATTTGGTTCACTTGCACAGTGGCAGGAGATGACCTTGAATACCGTGCTTAGTATTGATTTTAGTAATACGGAGGGCAACATGACTATTGATACACGATTTACTTATTCTGATGGAACTGTATTAACTTCGCGAACACCAATTGCATTTAAGAAAAAACCGGGTACATATGCGGGACCGTACCAAAATGCAAACGCTACTTGGGATATTGCAGGTACTTCAAGCCATGATGGAGCCATTGTAAAAGTTGCTTACGGATGTGGCAAAACAAAACTCACTAAACCCTTCATTATAATTGAACCATTTGACGTGAATGATGAATTCACTTTATCTTGGATGTTACATACACTTTCGGGAAGCATGCCTTTATTATTAAAAGAACTCGAAACACAGGGTTATGATCTTGTTTACATTGATTTTAAACACAACACAGATTACATCGAGAGGAACTCAGCATGCGTCAAACAAATTATTGATCAGGTAAACTCTACCAAGGCAACCAATGGTAGCTCAGAACCAAATACTGTAATGGGTATAAGCATGGGTGGGGTAATAGGACGATACACATTAAGAAATATGGAAATAAACAGCCAGAATCATCAAACAAACTCATTCATAAGTGTAGATGCTCCACACCGTGGAGCTTATGTTCCCATTTCAGTTCAGTATATGCTCAAAAGTATTTCTGAACTGGCAAATATGAAAAAAGTAACGATTGTTACACCTTATCCTTTACCTGATGTACAAGTTGATGTTTCCTTCTTTAATTTACCTACAGCGTTGCGACGTGCAATAGATATTGCTTCGACCCCTGCTGCTAAACAAATGGAAATATATAACATTTTCGATGACCAACATGCGGCAGTTTTTAATTCGTTGGGATTGGAGACACTAAAAATGAATAATGATT
>JBIOHI010000006.1:0-23521 GCA_044448845.1 Bacteroidia bacterium | reverse complement strand
CCCCCTCCTTCACATTATGATGTGTCATTCCGATGCGGAGCGAGGAATCTCTTGAAATAAAATTGGGTTGTTTTTCTTTGCGCACCTTACGCCTTTGCGTGAACCAAAATAATAGCAGTCATTCTGAACACAGAGAGTAATCTCTTGAAATTAAATCAGGTTATCTTTCTTTGTGCACTTTGCGCCTTTGCGTGAACCAAAATAACAGCCGCCATTCCGAAACGGAGCGAGGAATCTTTTGTTATTTTAAAAGTAGATTCTATACAATGGCACCGGGAATATCCCGATCTGGTAAAGGTTCTGAACGGTTCCGGTTTGCGGATTGAATTGTTGGGTTAAGATATTTTGTGTGTTAAAAACATTCTGAATATCGAGCGCCCATTCCTGCGTTACCTTCTTGCCATTTATTTTATACGAGATTCTTATATCCGTTCTGAAATAATCAGGTAAACGGTTTTGATAAGCATGTGAATAATCATACACTGCAAATCCAACTGCTTTTGATTGCGCTTCATCAACCGGGATTATTCTTCTTCCTCCCGCGGAGGTTACTTTCAAACTCGCGATCAGCGTGCCCGATTTTTTTATTTTCCATTCTTTCCCGGCCAGCACATTCACCACGTAATTCCCGTTGAAGGCTGTGTTGCGCCAAACTCCGTCACTTGCTTTGTATTCCGACTGATAAAGTGAAGTGGTAATCAGGTAATAATATCCATTGCTGAAAAACCTTTCCAGCGTAAATTCTATTCCATAATTGCGGCCGATCCCGTTATTCACCAAACTATCTACATGGATAGTTGCAAAATCAGCACCGGTATTGATATTTGAATATACTCCCGGGTATTGCGTGACAGGAAGATTGAACAGGTATTGATAATACACTTCGGTTTTGAACCGCACTTCATTGCTTATCATTTTTTCATACCCCAAAATAAAATGTTCACTCTTGCTCATTCCAAGATTTTGATTCGTGTTGATATACCCGTTATGCAAGGTATCCACTAAAGTTTTCTGGAAGTAAGTGTACATCTGCTGTATTTGTCCGTGCAGCCCGAAACCCGCAGAAAATATGTGTCCGCCAGAAGTCTGCCAGCGAATGCTCGCACGCGGTTCAATGGAATTTGAATGGTTTAAAAACAATTCGTTGTAATGAATTCCCGCATTGAAAGTAAGCTCGTTGGTGATCCGGTAATTCCAGTTGAAATAAACCTGGCCGAGAAAAGTTGCATCACTAAAGTTGATCAGTTGCCGGAAACCGTGCAACGCATTTATATAAACACTGTCGTACTGCGAACCATAAATCCTGCTTCCGATCACTCCGAATTTTACGCTATTCCGTGCATTGAATTTATGAGCATAAAAACTGTGCAGCGCAATTTTTCCATAGAGCGAATTCGAATTATAGACATAAAATTTATTGTCGTTCGGGTCTAATGAATCTACTCTTGTTCGGTTGCCTTCACCTGAAACCGACAACACCGTTTTGATGTACGATTTTTTAGTCAACTGAAAACTATGCGTGATACCGGCAGCGCCCATCCTGCTTGAAAAATCAATGTCCTGCGGGTATTGCAACTTTGCTCTTTCCGCTGCCGGTTTATTGCTGCTGATGAGTTGGGTGGAACTGATCCCACCGATTCCCCATACGGAAAATGAACCGATTTTTGTTTTCGGAAAATTGAATTTAAAAGAAAGATCCTGATAAAAAGGAATCCCGGATTCTCCAAACTGAATTCCAACGGCATTAAATAATGCAAGAGTAGAATAACGATAACTGATCAAATACGATGATTCTCCTTTTTTGATCGGGCCTTCGGCTAAAAGTTCAAGCCCGTTGAATCCTAACTGGCCTAAAAATTCGTGCTTCTCATTATTTCCGTTTCGCATTTTAAGGTCGAACACTCCGGAATTCCCGTTTCCGTACTCTGCCGGAAATGCCCCTGTTAAAAAATCAGAATTTGACAGCGTGTTATTATTTAAAATACTCACCGGGCCACCGTTTGCGCCCTGGTTCGAAAAATGATTCGGGTTCGGAATGTCAGCTCCTTCAAGCCTCCACAACAATCCCAATGGAGAATTTCCGCGAATGATGATATCGTTTCGCTGATCGTTTCCTCCTCCCGCAACACCGGCAAAATTTGCCGCCATCCGCGATGGATCTGACAGTGAACCTGCAAAACGATTGGTTTGATCGATGGTGAAAGATCTACCGCTTATTAATATCAGTTCGTTATTGGTTTGAGATTTATTTGTTTTACCGGTGATGACAATTTCTTTGTGCGTCAAAACTTTTTCCTGCATCTCAATATTCAGTACCACTTCTTTTGCCGAGTTCACGATCACATCATTCACAAAAACATCATTGTATCCGAGGTAAGAAACTTTAATTGTTTTACGACCGACCGGAACATTGGTGATCCGGAATTTTCCGTTCTCATCCGAAACTCCACCGAGAGTTGTTCCATTCAAGACCATTATGGTAGCGCCAATAAGCGGAACTTTCGATTCCTTGTCAGTTACCGTTCCTCTTACAGTTTGAGAAAGATTTTGGGCATGCGAAAAAAAAACACCGCTTAAAAATAAGATGGTAATAAAATTCCGGTTCATGTAATTGATTAAATGGACGCACAAAAATGTGATCAATCCATGCATGAAAAAAATTTGTTCATGCGAAATAAATAAAAAAAGCGGTGAAACGTATTTTCTTAAGGTGAATTAAAACTTGTCGGAAATATCAACGACTGTTTTTATGGACGGAACCGCACTGCGCAAAGCATCTTCGATCCCCGCTTTCATCGTCATCATTTTCATTCCGCAGTTGCAGCAATTACCAAGCAGTTTGATTTGAACATCGAGGTCATCCGAAACGCTCACCAATTCCACATCACCACCATCGGCCTGTAAAAAAGGCCTGATCGATTCGAGTGCAGAATTAATTTTTAACCGGAGATCGGAGTTCATTTTTATTTAATTATTGGATACTGCTTTGGTATTTGCATTCATGATCGCGATACGTTGTGCCACATTTTCGGCAACACTCAAAAAGGATTCACGCACCGGGGAATTTTCATTGAGCACAGCTGGTTGCCCGTTATCACCGCCTTCGCGGATACTTTGATAAATTGGAATTTGCCCGAGTAATTGCACACCCAGTTCTTCCGCCATTTTTTCTCCTCCTCCTTTTCCGAAAATGTAATATTTATTATCCGGCAATTCTTCCGGAACAAAATACGACATGTTTTCTATGATACCGATGATCGGAATTTTGATCGGGGTCATCGAGAACATCGTTGCCGCCTTGTATGCATCGGCAAGCGCAACCGCCTGCGGGGTAGTGACCATGATGACTCCGGTTACCGGAACCACCTGCACCATGGTGAGGTGAATGTCTCCTGTTCCGGGAGGAAGATCAAGAATAAGATAATCCAGTTCGCCCCAGTCGCATTCATTAATGAACTGAGTGAGTGCCGATGAAACCATGGGACCGCGCCACACCACAGCCTGTTCAGGTTTTATCAAAAACCCGATGGATAATAATTTCACTCCGAATTTTTCAACCGGAACCATCAGTTGTTTTCCATCCACTTCACGCATCATCGGTTGTGAATTAAGTTCACCAAACATCATCGGGATGGATGGCCCGTAAATATCCGCATCGAGCAAACCGACTTTCGCACCGCGCAGTTGAAGTGCCATAGCGAGGTTGGTTGCAACCGTAGATTTTCCAACTCCACCTTTACCGGATGCAACGGCAATAATATTTTTCACTCCGGGCAAAACCAGCTTATCCGAACGGTTGGTAGTAACGTTGGATATCATTTCTACAATCACGTTGATGTCTTCCGAAATTGTTTTGTGAATGGCTTCCCTGCAATCGTTTTCAATTTTTTCCTTGAGCGGACATGCGGGTGTGGTGAGAACGATCTTGAAAGAGACCGTTTTATTTTCTATCCGGATATCTTTCACCATATTTAGCGAGACCAGGTCCTTGCGAAGGTCAGGTTCAATAACAGTGGAAAGCGCTTTTAGAATATTATCGTTTGTTAATGTCATGCGGTATTTGATTAATAACAATTGAGTGCGAAATAGGTTTGAATAAAAATAATATTCTATGAGCCTGGTCATAAAAAAGAAGCCCGCCCCGAGAAATCGGGGCGGGCTTCTTTTTCGGGTTCGGCAAAAATTATTTAACCTTTGCTGATAAACCTGCACCTGCTTTAAATTTCACAACTTTTTTTGCAGGAATGTTAATTTCTTTTCCAGTTTGCGGGTTGCGTCCTTTGCGGGCAGCACGTTTGTTAACTGAGAAAGTTCCAAAGCCAACGAGGATGACTTTGTCGCCTTTTTTAAGCGCTCCTTGTGTAGAGTGCATGAATGAATCTAAAGCAGCAGCAGCTTGAACTTTAGTGATCTTCGCAGAATTTGCGATGTTGTCGATTAAGTTAGATTTGTTCATCTTAATATAGATTTAAGTTGTTAATTACACTAACAAACTTAGGGATTAGATTCAATAAAACAAGCATCAGCAAAGGATTTTTTCATTTTTTTTCAAAAAAAGTTTTCACACTTTTTTAACATTGGCCTTGTTTTAAGGAATTCTGCCACCCCTTTGCCTGCATGGTTTTACACGGAAACCATTGATTCTATTATAGTTTCAGCCGAAACCCCTGGCATTTCAAAGACCATGTCGGCTTGCAAATACCAAGGCTCGCGCTCGGCCAGCATCTTTTTTATAACCGATAATTTTTCCCCGGATTCTATGTTTTTGAACAACGGCCGATTTGCCGGAGATTGTAAGATCCGGTTAAAAATAAATTTCCCTGAAGCTTTTAAGTAAATGCTCAATCCTTTTTTTTTGATGAACTCCATATTATTGAAGTAGCAAGGAGTCCCGCCACCGGTAGCCACCACCACCTTTTCACCGGTATCTTTTTTTAAAACCTCGGATTCCTTTTCACGGAAATAATTTTCTCCCTTTGATTCAAAAATTTCTTTAACGGTCTTCTGTTCTATCTTTTCAATCTCCATATCCAAATCAAAAAAACGGTAATTCAGCAATTTCGCTATCTTCTTTCCGATGGTGGTTTTACCAACCCCCGGCATACCTATAATATATAAGTGTAGAGGAAACCCGGGAGTTTGAAATTTGGAAACTGTTGATGGGGAAGACAAAATGGTTTTTAATTAATACAAATCAGGCAACCGGAATTCATCGCATGTACTTCTGAACGGTTTCAAAAGTAGGCAGGTTGTAAGCGCTCCATTTTTTAACCACCACAGTTCCATGCATAAGTATCATGCCAGGGTTGCTGCGAACCATTGATTTTAAAGGAGTTCCGTCCATGTTGTAATACGGGTAGGGGAGCTGGTTCTCGTGGCGGTAGATCTCCACTTCATTCAACGGGCTTGCCGTAAGTGCCCAAAATTTATTCCCGCTTTTTTGCCAGGTATCTGCAAGTTGCGCCAAAAGCGGTTCCATATTTTTTCTCGATTCATGAATATTCTTTTGAACCAGGATCAATTTGAATTTGGGATCGTTCAACATACTGTCGGTATATTCCATTCCTCCGGCTTCATAAATTCGGAAATCGTGAATAGGTGGTTTGAATCCTTCACGGATCAGCTTGTCTTTCCGGTCTATGAATTTATAGGTATCGTCCACTTTCCCAAGGTCATTCACTCCCAATTCCAGTTGCTGCCCGTTCTTTTCATAAATAAAAACCATTTGAAACGAATCGCGAACCGCACCGGGCGGGTATTCCATCATCTTCCGGATGTCGTTGCCGGTCTTGTAAGGAAGAAAATCGATCCGCGGTAAAAACATATACGTGTAAAAAGTGAAAAAGACCGTTACCACCAACGCTACAAAAATTGCGAGACCCTGGATACCTTTATTGAATAATGGAGTGATATGTTTTTGACCTGTAAAAATAAAAGCGCTGAAAATAAGCAAAACGATGTCTTTCAGGAACGAACCGAACGGGGTGAATTTGATCGCGTCACCAAAACAACCACAGTCGGTAACTTTATGGGTTATGGCTGAATAACCCGTGAGGATGGTGAAGAAGATCATCATCAGCATAAGCAGCCAGGAAGTGAGACGCGTATAAGCACCTGCCAGCAAAGCCACGCCAACCATGATCTCGAAGATACAAATGAACATGCTCAGCGGTTCGGCCATGTGGGCAAAATCCGTCCACCCGATGATGAAAAATTTCGGGAGCGGAAATTCTTTTTGAAAGATCTCAAAATACTCTTCGAGTTTGTAAGAAAATCCAAGTGTATCATTCGCCTTGATAAAACCCGAAATGATAAATAAGATCCCTGTTAAAATTCTGCATACCTGAGTTGCTGTTTTCATAAATTTTTCAGATTATTTTTTCATTCAACTTTTCTTCAGTGCATCTCCCCATTCATTTGATTGGAAATCCCTGCAGAGATTTGGAATTTGATTAATCAAGTGATGTGTTGTTTATTTGTCTTTGCAAAAATAGACACACAAACCGAATTGCAAACCTTATTCAGAAAAATAACGCTCAATTGTAAAGGAAAATTGCTGAGCCTCGAATATCCGGTGATAATGGGGATTCTCAATGTTACTTCCGATTCCTTTTACGATGGCGGAAAATATTCTTCGATGGGTAATGCATTGACTCACGCAGGAAAAATGCTGAAGGAAGGGGCCGCCATCATCGACATCGGGGGTTATTCGAGCCGTCCCGGGGCTGAAGAGATTTCTTTGGATGAAGAATTAAAACGAACGATCCCGGTAATTGAATCGGTTGCTGAAAGATTCCCGGAAGCTATCCTTTCGATCGACACGTTTCGTTCAACTGTAGCTTTTGAAGCTGTGAATGCCGGGGCACACATCGTTAATGATATTTCAGCCGGGGACGATGATGAAATGATCTCCACTGTCGCAAAATTGAAAGTCCCATTTGTGATGATGCACAAAAAGGGGAGTCCAAAGACCATGCAACAGGATCCTCATTACGAAAATGTGACCCAGGAAGTGATGAATTACTTTACCCGGAAAATTGCACTGGGAAGATCAGCCGGCATTATTGATCTTATCATCGATCCCGGTTTCGGATTTGGAAAAAAATTAAATCATAATTATCAATTACTTCATTCGCTCAACGATTTTCAGATCTTCGGGCTACCTATTCTTGCGGGAATCTCCAGGAAAAAAATGATCCAGCAGGTAACCGGGACTTCGGTGGCAGATGCGCTGAACGGAACTTCCGCGGCAAATACCATCGCATTAGTAAAGGGTGCAAATATTTTAAGGGTTCATGATGTAAAAGAAGCGGTGGAATGTGTTAACATTGTAAAAGCAACGCATGGAATTATTTGAATTGTATAAGTTTAAATTCACACTCGTTAACATCATTGATATTTTGTTGGTGGCTGTTATTGCCATTCAACTTTACCGCCTTCTTAAAGGAAGTCTTGCCTTTAATATGCTGGTTGGTTTATTCACCATTTACCTTTTTTGGCTGGTGGTACGGTATTTTAAAATGCCTTTGCTGGAAGGCCTTTTAGGCGAATTCACCAAGATCGGTTTTCTCGCCATCCTTATTATTTTTCACCAGGAGATCCGTAAGTTCCTGCTCATTGTCGGGAAAAGAAGTTTCCTGGCAGAAAAAAAATCCATCTTTAAATTTCTTCCCTGGAACTGGAAAATAGAAAAAACCTTTCATACCAATTTCGATGACATACTGGAAGCTTGCGAATACTTAGCCCAGTTGAGAAACGGAGCGATCCTGGTTTTTCCGAAAACTTCCGAAATGAAATTCATCGGCACCACGGGAGAATCACTCGACTCGCATATTACGAAACGATTGCTGATAAGTATATTCAGCCGATACAGCCCACTCCATGACGGGGCGGTGATCATTGCCAATAATCAGATAAAGTTTGCCAATGTCGTTCTGCCGGTGAGCGAGAATCCGGAATACCAGAATAAATATGGACTCCGCCATCTTTCTGCGATAGGTATCACTGAACAATCCGATGCCGTAGTTCTTGTTATTTCTGAAGAGAGAGGAACCATTGCTGTAGCAAAAGAGGGCAAACTGATCGAGAATATGAACCACCAGCAGATCGCCTATTTTCTGAATAAAGAATTTGCCAACGTGATGGTTAAAATGAATTCCTGATAAGTTCTTTTGTAAGGAACATAGGCATCGGCTATACTATAATCACTTTTGCGATGCAATGAACGAGGTATTTTTTTTGCGTTTCAACCGCTTCGCAATTATAATAAGTTTTGTTCTCCTCCCCTTTCTTCAAGATCACTTTCGACCTTTTACTCATTTTGAATAATTGACCTTCCTTAAGTTGTTCGAGCAAAATAAAATTCTTATCCTTATCAAAAAGCATCAATGCCTTCATCAGTGTTACATCCGCGGTGTGAGTGTATTTTGGATTTTGCATGTGTCGGATCAACGGAACGGAAATCTGGGGAGGGAAGAATTTTTTCATCACCATTGGCCTCATGCAGTTTTTAAATTCCTGTTTCCACTCCTTTCCGTGCGACTGGTGATCAGGTCCATATTTCTGATGAGCAATAAAATGTGCAAGCTCGTGGGCGAACGTGATTAAAAAATCATACGGATTCAAATTGTGATTGATGCTGATCCGATTTCCTTTCCCAAGATGAGGACTGAAATCTCCCAGTTTATTTTTTCGTTCCACTTCGATATGCAAGTGGAGATTATTTTTCATGATGAGCTCACTGCAATACCCGAGCGCAGCCGGGGGTAAATATTTTTTCAGAACGTTCATCAACCTACGTTTGTGCGCAAGCTGACTTTCATTCAAATCACCAAGTATCAATGAAGAATTTTCCATTTCTGATTTCAACCAACAAAAATGCCCCGATTTCGCGGGGCGTTTTTGTGTAATCAATCGATATAAAACATGGCAACTTATTTTGCAATAAATTGCTCAAGCTTTCGGTTTTCAGAAGAGAATGTTTTTCTGTTTCAATTTTCCTTCCCACTATTTCTCTTTTCCCTATTTCTTTTTCTTCGAGAATTGATTCAACGGTAGAAAAAGTAAATCGGGACTTCAAATTTATATTCTTTCGGCAATTACTCAAAGGATTGCTCGTGATTTATGGCATTGAATAACAGGCATTAAAATATTATTTTTTTTGAACAAACGGTACTTTGCTTCTGATAATTTGGCACCCTAACGGGCGTTTGCATTGATAACAAATGATTTATGAGAATATTTGGGGCTTTCTTTATTGGTAGCAGTCAACATTCAAATTCTTATAATTCTTTCCCACATCCATTCATTCCTATACACAGGTTTTTTAACAATAGTTGGGTAGTTGTGAATTGAAAGTGGAAATGCCGTGAGTTGTCAACAGGGGTCAGCGAATGACGGTAACATTGCCTTTCATAGTGTGCGTGCTATCATCCCATCCAGTGTAAGTGATCAGGTAAACATAAACTTCCGAGGGTTCAGCGACTCCGTCTTTATTTTCACCAGACCATTTATAATGTTTGTCGGTGGTTGCAAAAACCAACTGACCCCAGCGATTATATATCTTCAAATCGTAATCCTTGACAAACACCGGGTGAATTCCCCAGTTGTCATTCAATCCGTCATTATTCGGAGTAAAGGCATTGGGAACATGCAGCAATGGTGATTGGATAAGTTCAACTTCATTCGACATACTCAGAATTTCTGCATATCCCGGGTTTTCGTAGTTCGAATTCTCTTTAGCTTCCACATAGTACGTGTATTTTCCGCTTTCAATATTGAGCATATTATCAACGAAACTGCTGGCAGAAGAAGGGTTCACTGCTATTTTCATATAAGGCTGTTCGGTATCCATCCGGTACAAATTATAGCTATTGGTACCCAGGTCCCAATAATTATACGGTTGCCATGAAAGCGTTTGTTCAAACGGATCAGATTTACCTTTCATCACGATGGAACAGGATACCTGTCCCATGGGTCCGTAATTCAAGCAGGTGTCTTTCATCACTAATTGATAACAATATGACGTGGTCTTCACATCCACGGCATCATCATAAAAAACGGTATCCATCACATGCAGGAAATTCTTAATCAAAACAAAATTGGTATCGTTCCGTGTTGCTTTATACAAGTAATACTGGGCAAAATCCTTCTCTCTGCTTGGAGGCCACAAAACTTTGATGCGTTTATTTTCCGCCACGGTAACAGTAGTTAATTTTTGCTGATCAGGTACCGCTTTCAACTGGTCGAATGTACCCATCGTATCGGAAGGTGGACCTTCAAATCCGCAAAGGTTAACTCCACGCATGAAATAATTGTAATTGATCAATGAATAATTCGGAGTGTTCTTATCATCATATTGTTTGTTCTTTTTGATCAGGATAGAATCCAAAACAGTATATTTAAAGTTATCGGAACTACGGTATAAATGATAGTTTGAAAAATACGGATTATTCATCGGTGTGGAATCTCCCCAGTAAATGATGGTCTCTTTATTATCAACAAGCGACATGCAAAGTATATGTGTCGGATTGATCAGTGGCATGGGTACAAGTTTTACATAAAACACTGCTTTGCTCGTCTTTGGTAATGGGCATCCGTTGTTGGTCACTTCCACGGTAAATTTCTGAACGGGCAACCCGGTAAGCTCACAGGGAATTCGCCAGCTGAACCGGGCAGTGGTTTTCAAATTACCAGAATCAACACGGAGCACTGAAGGTTTGTTCGGGATGTTACTGTCCAGTATCTTTCCATCTATTTTCACAAAGAGTGAATCCTTGAAATCGGTGGTGATAATATTGAAATAAAGATTATTCGGAATATTTACAAAAAAAGTGTCCCCGTTCAGTTTTTTAATATTCAGACCGCTGGTATCCGAATAACTGATCACCGGAAAATCATTGTTCATACAATCATTCACGGTGTATTGCAGATCGAGTCGTACCTCACCCAGTTTAATACCATACCGATATTCTTCGACCAAAATGGTGGAAACAAAAATTCCTGTAGCATCGGGTGTTACAGTAATCTCTCCGGTAGTTGAATTAATGGTGAGGGGTGGATTTCCGGTTATTTCATGAGCTTTATCAAAACCAGGCATCCAGTGAACCAAAGAGTATGGAGCTGAAAGTGGGATGCCACCGTTCCAGGGAGTAATAGCGTCAGTGTTCCCGTTAAGAGGGGTGACCAATGAATAAACCAGTGAGTCTCCATCAGGGTCAGTGAAATTCAAATTATAGGTGAAAGGATTTTCAAGACAAAGAAGTGTCCTTGGATTATTGTTCCATCGCGGACTCGAATTTTTCAGCACTTTGGGGGTTGGTATCTCCATGTAAAAGGTCATACCTGCTATGCCGGGATCAACAATATTGCTGATTATACCATTCCGGCAGCAACGTTCCCATGAAAAATAATATCCGGCATTATTATTAAACACCGATGGAGACAAAGTGATGATTATGGAATAAGTACCCAATTCCACACAGGTTAAAGGAGTTCCCTGGAAGCATTTTGCCGAAATAAAATTTAAAGAAACAACCGGGCCTAAAGTCATATCATATTTCATGATCCTTGAATCAGTCCCTTTATCAAAAACCCCTATGGTGATTGTGTTGTCGAATTGGGTCTTGCTGCTGCAATCGCGAAGCATCCGGATGCGCAATTCATAATCGTTGTTTTGAAGCCAGGTGATATCAAAACTACCACCAACAATGTGAGTAGCATTGGCAGAAAAATTTCCGAAAAGCAATGCAAATAATATGACCTTACTTAGCCTCATTTAGTCGTGAGCCAAAGATAATATATTTTTTTTCTGATATAAACTTAAAAGATCCTTAAAGTGGTTCTGTCCGTTATTTTACAAAACATCCAAATTACTTGGCAAAGTTCACCGAGCGTTTCTCCCTAATAACTGTTACTTTTATTTGCCCGGGATAGGTCATTTCTGTTTGAATCCGGGTGGATAGATCCACCGAAAGGATATCTGCCTGCTGGTCGCTTACTTTTTCACTTTCCACCATCACGCGCAACTCGCGCCCTGCCTGGATCGCGTAGGCTTTTTCCACTCCGGGATAACTCAAAGCCATGGTTTCGAGTGTTTTTAACCGCTTCATGTAATTCTCACTGTCTTCCCTTCTCGCTCCGGGCCTTGAACCTGAAATTGCATCACATGCCTGGATGATAGGAGACAAAATGGAGGTCATTTCCACTTCATCGTGGTGGGCTCCGATAGCATTCACCACTTCCGGATGCTCCTTGTATTTTTCTGCAAGCTTCATCCCGAGCAATGCGTGCGGGGTTTCAGCATCGTCATCCGGAACTTTTCCGATATCGTGAAGTAACCCGGCCCGTTTGGCAAGTTTGGTATTCAATCCGAGTTCTGCCGCCATCGTTGCGCAAAGGTGCGCCACTTCGCGTGAGTGCTGTAACAGATTTTGCCCGTAAGAAGAACGGTATCTCATCCGGCCAACCATTCGGATTAATTCGGGATGCAAGCCATGAATTCCAAGTTCAACCGTGGTGCGTTCGCCTATTTCTACAATTTCTTCCTCGAGTTGCTTTTTGGTTTTGGCAACGATCTCTTCAATGCGTGCCGGGTGAATTCGCCCATCGGTTACCAGGCGATGGAGTGAAAGCCTTGCTATCTCTCTCCGGATCGGATCGAAACAAGAAAGGATAATTGCTTCGGGTGTATCATCAACAATTATTTCCACCCCGGTTGCTGCTTCCAGCGCCCTGATATTCCTTCCTTCGCGACCGATGATCCGTCCTTTCATTTCATCGTTGTCGATATTGAAAACCGAAACGGCATTTTCAATGGCATGTTCGGCAGCGGTGCGCTGAATGGTATTAAGAATTATTTTTTTGGCTTCCCGTGCCGAAGTAAGTTTTGCTTCATCCACCACATCTTTGATCTTTGCCATCGCTTCGGTGCGGGCTTCTTCCTGCAACGCTTCCACCAATTGTTTTTTGGCTTCTTCCGCACTCAACCCGGCAATTTTTTCCAATTGCTTCACCTGGTTCTGAAGCGCTTTTTCGGCTTCCTCTTTTTTTGCTGAAACAATTTCGAGTTGCTTGGTCAGGGTGATCCGGATCTGCTCCAACTCCGCATCTTTGCGTTGGGTATTCTCCAGTTTTTGGTTGAAGGATTGCTCCTTTTGTTTGAGCCTGCTCTCCTGTTGCTGCATTTGCTGATTTCGTGAACTAATCTCTTTATCGTGTTCCGATTTGAGCTGCATGAACTTTTCTTTAGCTTCGAGCATCTTGTCTTTCTTCATCATTTCGGCCGTAACTTCTGCTTCCTTGATAATCTCTTTGGATCTTTTAGCGAGAATGCTTCGGTTGATCAAAAACATCAAAAGGATCCCGATGCCGAATGCCACCAGGGCAATAATGACTATTAAATAAATTTCCATAACGGTTTTTACGTTTAAAAGTGAATAAAAAATAACCGTTACTAAACGAAAGGAATTAAACCGGAACGTCTTTCAGCAACGAATGGATTTCGTTGAGATGGGAGGTGAGAGCATGGCTTTGTGTAACCTTTTCTTCGCGCAAGTCAATCAACTCCGTGGCGAGTTCAAGCGCACACATGGAAAGGATATCCTGTTTATCGCGAACGGCAAAACTATTGCCGAAGGATTTCAGTTTATCGTTGATCAATTTGGCAGCTTTTCTTACTTTTTCCTCCTCATGGGCCGAAACCGTAAGGGGGAAAAAACGCTCTGCTATATTTACCTTAATTGAAAGTTCGTTCAAAATTTCTTCAACTATCACTTAGTAATCGTATGCACTCATCTATTTCCCGGATGTATTCATTCACTTTTAATTTAAGTTCATGAACATCACCTTTTGAAAAAGTGAGAGCCTCAGCAATTTTAACGATTTTATTCTTTTCTTCTAAATTTTCAATGATTTTTTTTTGTTCATGGATAACCGAATTTAATTTCAGGTTTTCCATTTCAAGCTTTTCACTGATTTGACGGTATTCTCCAAGCTGTTGCAGCAGTCTGACAACTTTAAGTTTGACCTGGCTGGCAAGGAGTGCGGTTTCGTTCATGTTTATTTTCTCAAACTGGCTGAAAGTTTTTGTTCCAGTTGTTTTACCAGTTTATTCATCACCGAATCAATTTCGGAGTCGGTCAGCGTTTTTTCATCGTGCTGCAACACAAAACTGATCGCATACGATTTTTTATCGGCCCCGATCTTTTCCCCTTCGTACACATCAAACACATTCATCTCGCGGATCAGGCCGGAACTATTTTGCCAGGCAATTTTTTTAATTTCAGCGTACGTGACTTTTTTATCAAGCACCAAAGCGAGATCCCTGCGAACACTTGGAAATGCTGAAACAGGCATCAACCTGAATTTATTTTCTTTTTGCACCTGTAGCAAATTTTCCCAGAGGATGTCTGCAAAATATACGCTGCCGTTGATATCGAATTTTGAAGTGATCTCATTTTTCACGGTGCCGAATTCGGCAACCAATTTTTTCCCTGAAACGATTTGTGTTGCGTTCGAAAGGTATGGGTTGGTGGTGCCAAAATTCCATTCCACCTTTGCAATTCCGCATTTCTCCAGCACTTTTTCGAGCACTGCTTTGATCGTAAAATAAGTTACAGGGGTTTGTTTCAAATGCCAGTTCTCCTTCTCTTTCATTCCGGATAAAAACAATGAAATATGCGGAACCTGTTCGGTTTTTTTTTCGTTTTCCAAATACGTATAACCGAATTCGTATAAGAACATATCCTGTATCTTACGGTTTGCGTTGTGCTGGATATTTTCTAGCCCGCTGAAAAGCATGGTCATCCTCATTACGTCCAGGTCGCTGCTCAACGGGTTTAAAATTTTTACTGCGTGTTTCAATTCCGCTTCCTCATAATAAGCCGATCTTGAAAGTGAATTATTTACGAGTTCGTAAAAACCGATGGAACTTAAATAATCCGATACTTTATCTTTCATTTTATAAGCAGGCTCGTCATCCGAAAAAACGATGGCTGACTTCACTGATTCCGGGATTTCGATTTTATTCAATCCGTAGATTCTTAAAATTTCTTCCGCCACATCCGCTTCACGCTTCACATCCACGCGGTAAGGCGGGACGGAAAGTACAAGTTTATTGTTTAATTCGTCCAGGATTTCAATTTCCAAAGCCTTCAATATTCTTTTTGTTTCATCCACTGGAATTTCCTGCCCGATCAGATTTTTAAAACGCTGTAGCGAAAATTCGATCCGCGCATTTTCTATTTTTTTCGGATATACATCGAAGACTTCAGAACTCACTTCTCCCCCGGCAATTTCAAGGATCAGTTGAGTGACCCGTTCAAGTGCTTTTATCGTGATGTTTGGATCGGTGCCGCGTTCAAAGCGAAAAGAAGCATCGGTATTCAAACCGTGGTGTTTGGCTGTTTTTCTTACCGATACCGGGTGAAAGTAAGCGCTTTCGATAAAAATAGTTGTGGTGCGTTCATTGATTCCAGATTCCATTCCGCCAAAAATACCGGCCATCGCAAGTGGCTTCTCCGCATCGCATATCATGCATTCGCTTCCGCTGAGCCTTCTTTCCACTTTATCAAGCGTTACGAATTTTATTCCCGGAGAAAGTTTTTTAACGATGATCTGATTCCCGGAAATTTTATCGGCATCAAATGCATGAAGCGGCTGGCCCAACTCGTGCAACACATAATTGGTTGCATCCACGATGTTGTTGATTGGTGAAGTTCCGATCGCTTTCAACCGGTGTTTCAGCCAATCAGGCGATTCTTTTACCGAAACACCTGAAATGGAAATTCCGGAATACCGGAGGCATCCTTCGTGATCCTCGATTGAAATGTTTGTCGTTTGTTTGTACAACTTCGCTGAAGCTTCGTTGGATAAATTGTTTGTTGTTTGGGGCAATTTGTAATTCCCAATTCTTAATTCTTCATTCGTAATTGCTTTCAGGTCTCTTGCCACACCCAAATGTGATGCTGCATCCCCACGGTTGGGAGTAAGCCCGATCTCAAAAACGACATCGGAATACACCGAAAAATATTCACTCGCTTTTTTTCCTGTTTGAAGATCCGGAGATAAAACCATGATGCCTGAATGGCTATCTCCAAGACCGAGTTCGTCTTCGGCACAGATCATTCCTTCGCTTGCTTCACCACGTATTTTTGTTTTCTGTATCTGAAACGGTTCGCCTTTTGAAGGATATAATTTTGCACCGATGGTTGCTACCAGCACTTTTTGTCCTGCTTCCACATTGGGTGCACCGCAAACGATCTGCTTTATTTCCGCATTTCCTATATCAACGGTTGTCACAGAAAGTTTATCGGCATTCGGATGTTTTATTTTTGTTTTCACTTCTCCTACCACAATGCCTTCCAATCCACCTTTAACCGATTCGTATTTTTCCATTCCTTCTACCTCAAGCCCGCAGTTGGTGAGCATGTCAGCGATCTCTTCCGGTGGAAGTTGGATGTCAATGATCTCTTTTAACCAGTTGTAAGATACTTTCATTCTATTTTTTTACAGCGTTACCCATTACCTAAAAACGACAGCGAAAATAATATTTTACAAACTGCCATTTAAAAAAAAGATTTCATCCTACATTCGTTGCATGAAAAAAACTTTGGTTATGGGCGCGTCCGTCAATCCTGAGCGGTACGCATTCCAGGCAACTGCATTACTCAACGAACATCATCACCAGGTTGTTCCTTTCGGAATTAAAGACGGAGAGATCAACGGAATAAAAATCCTTACTCAACTTCCCGATGAAAAAGATTTTGACACTGTGACGATGTACCTCGGAAAAGAGAAGCAGAAAAATTATTACAATTACATTCTTGCCCTTCATCCGAAACGTGTAGTGTTTAACCCCGGATCTGAGAATTTCGAGTTTGAAAAAATGCTTGTTGAAAATGGAATTCAACCGGTGGAAGCCTGTACACTGGTGCTGCTGCGAACCGGGCGTTACTAAGTAAGCGTAGCGCCCCTCCTCTATATTGAATGTGCTTTGCTTGAGCACAGCCGGAATTCATTTCCTGTTCTTTAGACGAATTTGTTTGAATAATCTTTTGAAATAAGATTCCATATTTTCTCCTGATCGGATCGGATCATTCTTCAATGAAGACTTAAAACTCTGAATGAGAAAATCGTATTCCCTGAATTTGTCTTCCAGTTTTTTCTCATCCAGGGTTTCCCAATAATTTCCTTCATCCGTTAATTTAAATCCTTTCAGGTATTTTAGACTAAGATATTTCAGCAAATGAATGACCTGTTTGTGAATTTCGATCCCGGCATATTGCGTTTTAGCGTGTAAACTATAAAGATTGGAAGCTTCTTTATTATCGGATATATTTCCATTGTAGCGCAGATTAATGGCACTGCTCATCCTACCGTTCGAAAGAAAACACAGGTCAATGGTTTCACAACCGGGAGGCGTAAAACTTATTCCATAAATACTTTGGTTGAATTCCTTTTTTCCTAAACTACCCATTGGGAACTTATTTTCGAAAACGAAGTGTTCCCATTCGTTGATCTCCGCAATGTCTTTTACTTCTTCAATCAATGCGCTCAAAGATTCTCCGGATCGGATACTGCCCGTATAGTGGATGCTTAATCCCATTTGACTTTCGAAATTAGTCAAAATTTTTGACTGAAAAAATATTTATAAAAACCCCTCTGATTAATTAAAATTGCATTCAAATAATCAAATATGAAAAAAATAATTTACCTGATCCCGTTTATAATCATTGCACTCGCTTCCTGCGAATCGCCCAAAGAGAAAAAAATAAAACAGATCCAGAAACTGGAAGTGAATGACAGCATGTTCAGCCCGAAACGGCTGGAAGACCTGAAAGTGGCGTATCTTGACTTTGCCGGAAAATACCCGGATGACGAGCGTTCGCCTGATTACCTCTCCAAAGCATCGCAGGTTTGCATGGCACTGGGCCAATCCGATTATGCGATCCAACTGCTGCAAACGGTGATTGATCAGTATCCGAAATCCAAAAAATCGGAGGAAGCACTTTTCAGGCAGGGATACCTCTATGAAAATAATTTGCAAAACCTGGTGAAGGCCAAAAACGCTTACCAGGAATTTTTAAAAAAGTATCCGAACAGCGAATTGGCAAAGGATGCTAAATTCTCGTTAGAAAACCTCGGGAAAAGCCCGGAGGAACTGTTTAACGTGATCACGAACAAAAAAGATTCCGCAAGTTAGAAGGTCAGATCAAAAATTTCTTCTTTACCGTTTCGAAGTATTTTTACTTTGGTGGTATCACCTTTCTTGAAATTCGAAAGTGCTTTCATGTAAGCCTGCATGTCATCAGTCTTTATTTCGCCTAACTGAATGATAATATCGCTCCGTTTGAGTCCGGCCCTGGCAGCGGGCTTTCCATCCGTCACCCCGTCCACGCTAACCCCTTTGCCTTCGTACAAATAATCAGGCATGATGCCTAAAGTTACTTTAAAAGAAACTTTTGAAGATGAATCTTCGCGCGTTTTGGTGAATGCAAGTTTTGGTTCACTGTCCAATTTCCCGATAAGGGTGTAAACATACTTCACCACATTCAGTTCTCCGGCATAATTAATCTTATCTTCATCGTCACTCGGTTTATGATAATCAGAATGAGTTCCGGTAAAAAAGAATAAAACAGGAATACCTACATTATAGAATGAAGTGTGATCGGAAGGACCGGTTCCGGATGAATCGAATTTTATTTTGAAATTTTCTTCGCTTATTCCGGGAAGTATTCTCCCCCAGGTGGGAGAAGTTCCATACCCTCCGATAGAAATGGTTTTCTTGGCAGAATCAAGCCTTCCAACCATATCAAGGTTGATCATGTAAGTCACTTTCGCCAGATCAATCGTTGGATGTTTGCAGAAATAATTCGAACCGAGCAAACCTTCTTCTTCACCGGAGAAAGCAATGAAAAGATAATTATTTTTTTTGTACTGATCCTTTGAGATGGCTTTTGAAAGAAGTATCAAAGCTGCACTTCCGCTGGCATTATCATCAGCCCCGTTGTGAATTTTTGGCTGCTCATCTTTTTCGCCACGATAGGTTGAACCGCCATATTCATTGTAACCGAGGTGATCGAAATGCGCACCGATGATGATGGTGTTTTCCGCTTTGTTGTCAATGAACCCAACCACGTTATGACCTGTGATGGTAACCGCATCGGTATCTTTTGAAGCATGTGGATTCAGATTTTTTTTTGTCACGAACTCCTGCATGTAACCGTTGATGCCGCCCGGCTTTAATTTATTGTCTGCGAAATTTTTAATAATGAATTCATAAGCCAGGGCTTCGCCTTTACTTCCAACCAATCTACCTTCGAGTTTATCGTCTGCTAAAAATGAAATAACCTTTTTCAATTCCGATTTAGCCTGGTCATCGCTCAAAGGAAATTGTGCGAATGAAATGCCCGATTGAAGAAGAAAAGTTAAAAATAAAATGTTACGCTTTAAAAATTTCATATAGTGTTTTTATAAAAACCAAGGATGCAAATGAAGCAAAAATTATTCGTATAATTTTCGGGTTTGTTTTCTGTGAAATCGCAACTCCAAGCGGAGCAAAAAAAAGTGTCGAAAAGATCATTGGTAAAACGACCGGGAAAACAATATAACCGATCTGCCACGAATGAATTTTAATTGCAGGCACGCTCCACAAATTATAAATACCTACTGCGATGGCGAAAAGTGGTATCACACCATTCGAAATAGAACTCGCTTTCCTGATATCCTGTTTCAGTATATCAGTGATCACCGGTGTCATTATTACTCCTCCGCCCAGTCCCGACATGGCAGTTACAATTCCTGCCAAAAATCCTGTGGCTAAATATTTTACCGGTTTTGGTTCAGGTAAATTTTCATTTGATGCAGGTCTTTTCCAAAACATCCGGATCACAATTAAAAACAACATGGTTGAAAAAACATAATTGAACACCGGTTTCGAATACCAGTTCCCGTTCTTGATCAGATACGTTAAAAACAATGCGGTGAAAATTCCGGCAACTGCTGTTTGAAAGATCTGCTTCGGAAAAAAATTTTCCATTTTATATTGTTTGTAACTCGACATCAATCCCGAAAAAATAATGGTGAAAAGCGAATTGGCAAGGATTCCTTTCACCAGCATTTCATCGCGCATCCCGAGTTTCGAGAGAAAATAATCAAGGATCGGAATGAAAATGATTCCACCGCCTACACCCAGGAACCCCGAAATGAATCCTCCGAGAGAACCCAAGGTAAACAGGATGATATAATCATAATATTCGAGCAACTTATTTCTTCGCCAGCGGCTTCAGGATATTGTCATACCGGCTTTTATCAGCAAACAAACTAAGTGCTTCCAGGATATCTTCGTCATTATTGAAAGACGCTTCGAAATGACCTTTCTGGTAAAAATACCTTTTCGCTATCTCCTCTTCGAGCAGGGCAAGTATCTCTTTTTTATTTTTTTCGATGTCGGCAGATTTATCATGCTGCAGGTTGTGCTTAAGGGCATCGTATTGTTCTTTCACCGCTGAAAAATATTTTTCATCTTCCGCCTTCTTTTTAAAATCATCCAGTAACTTTTCACTGGCAGTCATATAATCGTAATCCTTACCCGTAATGAATTTCTTAAAGTCTTCAAAGTCCGCATCGGCAAGGTGAAATTCTTTTGCCGGTGCGATCTTTTCATGTTTGACACGGAAATAAGTTGCGTAATCAAAAATGAGTTGCTTGCTCAGCAAACTTTCGATGATCTTCGAATTTGCTTTATGAGTGACCATGATGTCCGGGTCAACACCCCCGCCATCAAAAACTTTTCTTCCGTTCTTTGTTTTGAAAGCTTTTTTCAGAGAATCCGCCACCGTACCCACGCTTCCGTCCTCGTTGCGGTGAGAATAATCAAGTGCCTGGATGCACCGACCTGATGGAGTGTAATATTTTGCCGTAGTGATCTTCACCTGCGTATTGTAATTGAGTGGACGCGTAGATTGTACGAGGCCTTTGCCAAACGTTCGGGTTCCTATGACAACACCCCTGTCGAGATCCTGGATACTCCCTGAAACAATTTCGGAAGCGGAAGCCGATGAACGATTGGTAAGAACAGCCATAGGGATGCCAGCATCCACCACGGGATTGAGAGTACGGTAAATCTTATCCCATTCTTTTACTTTTCCTTTGGTGCTAACTACTTCCTGCGACTGCTGAACAAATACATTCACAATATTCACCGCTTCATGCAATAACCCTCCCGGGTTTCCTCTTACATCAAGGATCACAGAATTTATTTCAGGCTCTCTTTTCAATGCCACCAATGCCTCTTTCACTTCTTTTCCCGCATCGCTGGTGAAAGATTGTAATTTGATGTAACCGGTATTTTTATTGATCATTCCGTAATACGGAACATTCTTAATATGAATTTCTTCACGAGTCAAAGTCTTTGTTATCTCACCATCACCTTCGCGCCTAATTTTTATTTTAACTTTTGTGCCTGCCTGTCCTTTTAATAATTTGCTGATATCATTGGAATGTTTTCCTTTCAATGTTTTTCCGTCAATCTCAGTTATTATATCTCCTGCCCGGATGTCTTCTTTTTGGGCGGCATATCCTTCATACGGTTCGGTCACCACAATTTCATCTCCCTTCGAACCGATAAGCGCACCGATACCGCCATACTGCCCGGTCATTTGAAAACGGAAATCCTCCACCTCGGCCTCGGAAATAAAATTCGTGTAAGGATCGAGGGAATTCAGCATCTCATCGATGCCTTTTTTCATCAGCTTGCCGGCATCCACTTCATCTACGTAATAAGTATTCACTTCACGAAATACCGAAGCGAAAATGTCGAGGTTCTTGGCAACTTCAAAATAGTTGGTGGTGGCATTGAATGCCGAGAAAGAGAAACCTCCAAAAACCAGCAATACCATCAGGAAATGATACCAACGCAATTTTTTCAAAAATGAATCCATATTTTTAATTTAAAATTTTTTAAAGAAACAAAAACGAAACAGAATTATCAAACGTGTTAACCTCACGAATGTTTATAACCGTTGCGTCATAAAATTTACGGAACCGGGTCGTACCCGTGACCACCCCAGGGATGGCAACGTGCAATTCGTTTCACGCCAAGCCAGATCCCTTTGATCACCCCGTACCTTCTGATGGCTTCTTCGGTATAGGATGAACAGGTGGGTGTATACCTGCAGGCATTCGGCAACATTGGTGAAATGGCCAGTTTATAAAATTGGATCATCAGCAGGAACGGGGCGCTGATTATTTTTTTCAAGCTCGGCATTTAATCGGAGGATGGATTTATGAAATATTTTTTTTGCATCGGCAAAGATCATCTTTTTTTCTTTCGAAATATAGGCGATCATCACCGCAAATTGCAGACCTGAAGCTGAAAGCGATTGATAAAGCCTCTCTTTCTCCATCCTGTATAATTCCCTCAATTGCCTCTTGATCCGGTTTCTCTGGGTGGCTTTCGGAAAGTTTCTTCTCGATACCACGAATAATACCTGGACGGGAAATTCACTTTCAAATGAAGTTCGCAACCAAGCAAAGCGGAAGGGATAAAGATTAAAAGAGGAGACATCTTTCGACCGACTGGTATCTGAACCGTTAACTGCCTGTCGGGTCTCAAATAATTGTTCGATGATCTTTTTGGAACAAAGTCTTTCGGATTTCTGAAAGGTAAAAGACATACCTGTAAGGTCATTCGGGTTGAACCCGAAGTCGGTTATTTTTTATGACGTTTTTCGCTCGAAACAGTCAACTTCTTGCGACCGTGTCTTCTGCGGGCAGCAATAACCTTGCGACCCGATTCGGTACTCATTCTTTCCCTGAATCCGTGCTTGTTTTTTCTCTTGCGTGTCGAAGGTTGGAAGGTTCTTTGTGGCATACCCGTTTAATTTTTTAAGACGGCAAATGTAAGGTTAATCTTTTAAACAGCGAAAGTTTTTTAAATATTGATGAAAAAAAAGGACGCCCTCTGGCGCCCTAATTTTTTTCGAAAAGAAAAAATTATTTCTTCTTTTCAGGAGCTGGTGTAACAGCGGGTGCCATAGCAGCAGCTGAATCTTTCTTAGTTGTGTCAGCAGCCATTGTCTGCATCATAGCATTGATGGAATCCTGAGCGCGTTGTGCTGATTCGATAGAATCTTTAATTCTTTGCTCTTCAGCTTTTTTCTTTTCTGCTGCAGATGGTCCGCAAGCAACTACTGCTAACATTGAAGCAGCAGCCAAGATGGTTAATACTTTTTTCATTTTGTTTTCTCGTTTACTTATTTTAAAATTCGGGTGCGAAGATATGCGAAAAATCAGAACTGCAAAATATTTTTTATTTTTTTCTCATAAAAATATCAACAGGAACTCCATGAAAATCAAAGTTCTCTCTTAGCTTATTTTCGAGGTAGCGTTTGTAGGATTCATTGATGTATTGTGGAAGGTTACAGAAGAAGGCAAACTTGGGATTGTTGCCTTTGATTTGGGTGACATACTTGATCTTCACATATTTGCCTTTTACCGAAGGAGGTGGATAATGTTCAAT